>CAJOQA010000249.1 GCA_905236465.1 uncultured Treponema sp. | reverse complement strand
GAAGGCATACTCAGATGGTCTTCGTGCTACAGTTAAGTGCTATGGTGCTGATGATGTTCAG
This sequence comes from uncultured Treponema sp., assembly GCA_905236465.1. Classification (GTDB taxonomy): domain Bacteria; phylum Spirochaetota; class Spirochaetia; order Treponematales; family Treponemataceae; genus Treponema_D. Next base: position 17,054 of record CAJOQA010000249.1, on the reverse strand, counting down.
GAAGGTGTTGCTATTATGCATCACGAAAATGTTGGTGTATCTATTACAGGAAACTCAACAAACCCAACCCGTTTCCAGCATCCAGTTGCAGGTACTTATAAGAAGGAACGCCTCCTTGCCGGTAAGAACTACTTCTCTGTAGCTTCTGGTGGCGGAACAGGACGCACTCTTCACCCAGATAATATGGCTGCAGGTCCTGCTTCTTACGGCTTTACAGATACACTTGGCCGTATGCACTCTGATGCACAGTTTGCAGGTTCTAGCTCAGTTCCAGCCCACGTTGAGATGATGGGCTTTATGGGTATGGGAAACAACCCAATGGTAGGTTGTACTGTTGCATGTGCAGTTGCTGTTGCCCAGAGCTTCAAGAAATAATTAAATAGTGCCTCGAATTTCGAGGCAACCTCTAAAAAGTTGCAATCGCAAGTTTTTAGAGGTGCCTATAAGCCTACGCTCTTGAGCAGATCATATAAATCTTTATTCTTAACAGATTGATAGACAATTTTTCCATCAAGTTCTAGGGAAGAATTTACTTCTTTTACGCGCCCCAAAATCATTATGGGGTTTTCTTCATTTACAGGTGGCTGTGAAGCAAGGAAATTAACAGTCAAAAAACCAAAGAATTTATTAAATTCTTTATTATACACTAGGAAAGTACACTTCCAACTTCCATCTTCATTATTTTCTATATTTGCAACTTTACCGACCCATACTACAAAACAGTCTTTAAACAAAACCCTGTTCGCATTCACTTCCTCATAAGTGAAATTATCCTTTAAAGTACTGAATTCAGGAATAACATCCGCATGAGTCTTCCCATCTTTAAAAATCTCTTCCCTAAGGGTCCGAGCCTTTTCCTTTATTGCAGAAGAAGCATTGCTTGCTAAAATCCTATTGACTTCAACAAGGGAAGCATTCTCCCGTTTTTGTTTAAAAAGATTTAAGGCCTTTGTATAACTTGCGTTTATCTGCTCATCGCTTAGCACAAAATACGTTACCCCACCCCCAGCTAATTCATCGCCAGAAGCAGCTCTTTTTTCAAGACTATTCAAAGCTAAAGCTTCATAGCCTGAAGCAGCACTTGAAGGCTGTTTATCTTTTTTATCAAAGGGAGAACATTTTACTATAAAAATAGAAGCTATAATCCCCAAAAGCAAGCCTAAAAAAACACAATTTCTTACTACATCAGGATTTATTCCCAAGGGTGGGTAAAAGCGTTTAATCTCACCTGTATCAACAATCTTACAAATCTCTGTATAATCGTGATAATTCCTTATAAAGTTTAAACCTACGTGGGCAGTTTCATTATTAGGAGCCATATCTAAAATATTCAGATAATACTCTAAAGCCCGTTTTGTGTTACCCTTATGCAAAAAAATCGCAGCCTGACCTAAAAGAAGTTCCTCATCATTTATTTTAATTCCCCTAGCCATCTGATAATATTTTTGTGCGTTTCCAATATCACCTGCATAGAGGCAGGAAGTTCCTAAAGCAAGATAGTATTCAAAAGACCCCTGATAATGATGTGAATTTTGCTCAAGAAGTTTTATGGCAAAATAAAATTTTCTCCTCCTCATAAGAGTCTTTGCCTGTTCTAAAACATTGGCTTTCATAATTAATTATTACTCCGAAGTTTTTCTAAAATTGCATCCAGCTCATCATTCAAGCGTTTTAATTCAGCCTTGTCGATTACCTCTCCGTTATTTTCAATCTCATGGATTCGATCAAGCAAATCTTGAATGTATTGCGTATCAAGCTGCTCCTTTTTTAGGCTTATTTTACTACTAGCCTTATCACTATTTGTGTTAGCAGTACTATTTGTTTTTGTTTCTTTTTTCTCAGACTCCTTTTTTTCTTGAGCCTTAGAAGTGCCACCACCGCTTTTCCAAGCCTCACTTTCAGGACCAGCTATATTTGGCATACCAACCCAAAAGCGAGATTCTGTTTTAGCAAGGGCCGTATCAGTGCTTTCGTTTAATTCAACAGGTGGATTTTCTTCCTTTTTTTCCACAATAGGGGCCGTACACTCGTGCAAAACACTTCTTCCCTCTTCAAGGGCCAAAAGGAAGTCTTTTCCTGCAGGTTCTTTTCCATAGTCACCTACAGTAATATAGAAAGTTATAATTTCTGCCTGATTTTTTGCAAGCTCAATTTCATTCCAATTTATTGCCAAAGCTGAATTATTGTAGGAAACTACAGAACTAAAGCCCTTACCATCATGGACTGTAGGAAGCCAGGAGCTAGTTGTCAAATAATCTTTATTTGCTAAAGTAGCACAGTAGGGCTCTGTTATCCCCTTTCCAGACAAGAGAAACTGAATTGAGTATAAATCATTGGCAGAACGGATCCAAGCTGCATCTGCTAAGTCAAATGAGCGGAACTGCTTTTCTGTGTTAATATACTTTTCCTTGGCTGTAGAAAAATGACTTGATGTATTTTCACCTAAACAAGTATCAAATAAGCCCTTCAATGTTACGCTTTCATTTTTTCCACTTGTATTAACAAGATAAAGACTAACCCTAAGCGCATCAACAAAAGCTGAATCTGCATCAGAAGGCATAAAACTAAAATCTACGACAAAATAGGCTTTACCTTCTATGCTATAAGCCATCTGTGCCCCATAAGCGGTTCTTCTAGGCTGACATTCAGCCCCGCCTGTGCGGCTAAGCTTATAATCAGTTTCATCTATGCGGAGTGTGAAAAAAGTTGAGCCGAAAGAGTCGTAAGAAGATAGTAAGGGGTAAGTCTTTCCCTTCCTAACGTTATACAAGCAAAAAGAACCTGTTGACTGTTTCATTCCAATGCCAACACAACCTTCTGCTATATCAATGTTCTTTTCGGCAACATAAGTCCAACCCGTATAGGGGTCAACCCTTTGCTTTCCATCATATTCATGAACAATAACAGATGTTTTTTTATCTGATTTTGCACTGCTTTTTTTAGAGGAAGTGGTATTTTGATTTTTTACAACCTTTTTCTCTTTGCTGACAATAGTTTGCCCAGGTTTTACTTGCGACCAATCAATATTTTGCGCAAAAAAAGAGGAGCCTGTCATCAAAAAAAACAAAGAAAAAGCAAATGAAATTAATCTATTTTTCACTTTCCCTCCCTTTGCTTAAGCAAGCGCTCAACTGTTGCCGCCTTTTGCCGAAGTTCCAGCAAATCATCTTGGCTAACAGAAGAAGAGCTTGTTTCCACTTCCTTTTTGTTTTCACTTTCAAGTTCTTTTATTCTAGCATTTGCTTCATCAAGCTGAGCTTTAAGCCCCTTAGAATCTTCAGTTTGATAGGTGTGCAACTGTTTTTCAAAGTTTTCCTTGGAGCTCAAATATTCTTCACCGGTCATTTTTAACAGGTAAAGCAATTTTTCTTCCCTTTCATTTTGAGTAATAGAATCCAAACGGAATTTTGCATCACGGGCCTTAGGATCCTTTGGATAATCCATTACAACCTGCTCATAAAGCTTAGAAGCAGTCTCATAATTAAAGTCTTCATAAAAGCACTCTGCAATCCAATAAAGGGCGGAAGCATACTGGGGACTACCAGGATTTTGATGGCAGAAATCGCTAAGCACCAAAACAGCCTTATCATTTTGATTTAAAAAATGTAGTGACCGCCCATACTGGTACTGCACAACTTGAAAAAGGGGGCTAGTTGGAAAAAGCTCAGTAAAAGTCTCACAATCTCCTGCCGCAGCCGCATAATCCTCTGAATACATCTCACTCATTATGAGCATATACCAGGATTCAGCCTGTGCCCCACCCTCACGAGTGACTGCCTGTCGCAAAAAAAGTGTAGCCGTATCCCAATCCCTTATTCTATATGCTTCAAAACCTTCCCTTTCTGCCTGGCTTTTGGGCAAAAGACAAAAAGCTCCTGTTGCAAAAAAAGTCAGGAAAAAAATGAGAATTACTATTTTTGTTATGCAGACTTTTATTTTGTCCATTTTAACTTCCCGGAAAAAAAAGAAGAGCCGGAAACAACTATATCTACTCCAGCATCAAGTAGAGGGGCAAGAGTTTGCTCATTAACTCCCCCATCCACTGAAATTTTATATCCTAACCCCTTCTCCTTTTGAATATCGGCAAGACTTCTCACTTTATTCACTGTATATGGAATAAGTTTTTGCCCGCCCCAACCAGGATTCACAGTCATAACAAGAACAAGGTCAACCAGTGGCAAAAGGTGTTCTACAAAAGAAAGGGGAGTTGCAGGACACAGCGCTATCCCAGCTTTTTTCCCAGCCTTATGGATCAGATTCACACATAAATCTGCGTGATTCGTAGCTTCGCAGTGAAAAGTCACAAAGTCAGCCCCCGCTTCAATAAAGGAAGCTATACATGACTCAGGTTTTTCAACCATAAGATGAACATCAAATGGCAACGAAGTCCTAGACCGTAAAGATTTGATGACAGGTTGCCCGTATGTTATTGGGGGAACAAAATGACCATCCATAACATCAATGTGAATTAGTGAAGCCTTTTCATCCTCAATCTGTTTTAGAGCCACTGACAAATTATAAAAATCCGCTGAAAGAATAGACGGAGAAAGCATTACTTGTTTCATTATGCCTACATTTTAACGCAAAAATGAGCATAATACAAGCAAATTTTTATCTTCTTACCCAATAAATGTGTAAAAAATAAAGAATTTTTCTGATATTTTCAAAAAGCTATTGACAAAGATTTTGAAAACCATTATAAAAGTTTGCTATTTTTTATAAAAAATATGATTGACTAAATTTAAGAATTTTATATAATAGATATTTATGGGTATTCAGTCAGAATCAGCACTGTCACAAGCATATAAATTAATAGAAAATGGCAATCCAGAACAAGCAAAAGTACTGTTAGAAGATGCCTTGACTGCAAATTTAGACAGTGATGATTTAGTATTTGCAATACACTGTTGTTCTTTTTGGACTGAAACCTTTTCTAGTCTGCCACAACTTTCCCCTTTTGAGCAGGGAGAAAGCCTTGTAAACCAATGGAAAAGATTTTCTAGCCTTTTAAAACAAGAAAAACATCCCCTTGAAAATACAATATATGCTTTTAAAAAAAGTGTTTATTCTAGGGCCTTAGAGCAATATAAACTTGCTTATGAAGATAAAGATGAAAAGTTTCAATCTGAAATTTATAGAAAGGTAGGACTCTGCTATAAAAGATTGGGCTCATACGAAATGGCTTTAAGCTATTTGATTAAAGCTAACACCCTGAACCAGGATCAGGCTGTTATTCTTGCGGAGATGGCAGACTGCTATGATCTTTGCGGAAAAACAAATGCTGCAAAGTTGTTTTTTAGAGAAGCGTTTTTTATCGATGCTTCAAAAATAGAGCTTGATAATCTTGACTCTCCTTTGATTTTTGGCTTAGTGGAAAAGGTAAGCGAAGAAGGCTACAAGGGTGAGGAATTGCAGGAATGGATTCCCGTATATGGGCGGCTTCTTGAAATTTTTAATATTAAAAGAACGTTAAAAGCCCAAGAGGTAGGAAAATTAAAGCAGGATATTTATTCGCGTGAGAACGAGATAAAAAATCCAGCTAACAATAATAAACTCATAAAGCCAAGGTTGTTCAACATGTACTTATGGCTTATTGACCACTACATAGCATCAAAAGAAAATGTTAAGCGCATAAAGGAGATTGTGCTCAGCATAAAGCTTTTGGACGCTGGTCTTTACAAAAGGTTTATTGAATAGAGAATAAATAATTTTAGGAGTATTTTTATGGCTGAAGAAGAGATTGAAAACCCTGTAGTTGCAGAAGTAAGCAAAAAGCTGACTTATGAAGGGGCCGGTAACATCAGCGATCTTACAAAGAATGATTTTCTTGAGCTCAATGGGCTTCTTGCTAAGGTTTACGGCGAAAACTGTGTAAAAAAAGTAAAGGAAGTCTGTGATGAGCAGCTTTCTAAAAATAAGATAAATAGTACAGCCTTGTATATTGCTGGCATGATTGCCCTTAAAGATAGGTCTCTTGATAACAGCAATCTTGTGTACCTTGTTGATCTCTTTGAAAAATACCATAAGGAATCCCTTGTTGAATATATCTGTGATGAAATCATAGATATTGACCCAGAGAATAAATTTGCCCTAAAAAAGCTTGCTGAATTCTATAAAAACGCAAACGATAATAGGGTTTGGGCCTTATACGAAAAAATTGTAAAGATTGATTATGAAGAAGCTGACATCGCAAAAATCCTTGCGGAACGGTATGAATCCCAGGGGAACACAAACACAGCCATTGAATACTATAAGAAATCCCTTCCTCGCTTCATAAATGCTAACAACATGAGCGCCGTTAAGGAAGTTTGGACAAAACTCGTTTCCCTTATTCCAGAAGATTTAGACTTCTTCCTGCAAATACAGAAAAGGATTGCAAAGACACTCAATGTCCTTAAATCAGCTTCCCTTATGCAGGAACTTTACATGTATTACAAAAATACTGCAAAGTGGGACACTGCTATAGAAATCCTAAAAATTATTCTAAATATAGACAGTAAGGATCCTTGGGCTAAAAAGGAAATTGTTGAATGTTTCCGCGAAAAGTATGCAGACCATAGCCGGCTTGAAGATTACATCCGTTCTTCAGACTTGGAGTCTTCCTTCCGTGATATTTTTGAGGCAATCAGCGACTTTGAGAAACACATTGCTTTTGATGCAAAGAGTTTTGTTTACCACCCCACATGGAAAGTAGGTGTAATTAGAAAAGTTCAGGGTGATCAGCTTACCATTAATTTTGGAAAGAAACATGGAATTCATGAGATGTCTTTGGAAATGGCTGTAAAATCTCTGCAACCTCTGCCAAAGAATCATATTTGGGTTTTAAAAGCAACCAAAAAGCCGGAAGTCTTGGCAGAAAAAGTCAAGAAAGATATTCCTTGGACTCTAAAGACAATAATTAAGTCTTTTGGCAACAGGTGCGATGACAAGAGAATCAAGCAAGAACTTGTAGGCTCTTCAAAAGACGAAGGTGGAAAATCTATTCTCACAGCAGGCGAATGGACAAGCTGGCACGCAAAGGCTCAAAAAATCTTGAATTCAGATTCTGAATATTCAATCTTTGCTATTAGCCCTGACGATGTGAATGTCTACATGGTTCGTGATCACAAAATCAGTGTAGGCGAACGCCTTTACGGTAAATTCAAGGCAGAAAAGGACTTCTTCCCCCGCATTGAAATTTTTATGGATTTCTTGGAAAACGATGCGGCAGACGATTCTAGCGAATACTTTACAGAAATGTACACCTATTTTGCAGGCTACATACGGGCTTTAAAAGAAAATGAGTTTACTCAAAGAATTGAAGCCAATATTGATGAAAAAATCATTGCAGCATATTTGCTTTTGCAGAATGTGAGCAAGAAAATTTCAAGCCTCCCCATTCCCTCTGACTTTACATTCGATCAGCTTTACACAACCTTGTTGGACAAAGAAAAGGTTACAATATATGAAGCTTTGAAAAATGCAAAGGGCACAAGCCTTCAAAGGGATTTTATTGCCAACGTCCGCGACGAAAACAATTGGATTGCAGAATATGTAAAACTCTTCCCTGTTGTCTGCGATAAATCTATGTTGAACGAGATCCTTACATCAGGGGATGCAAACGCTTCTGTTATTGTACAGAACCTTGTTCTTGGTATCTATGAGGACTACAAGGCAAACCGCAATGCTGTGATTTACCTGTTTAAGGAATGTCGCAATGAAGAATGGTTTGTAGCAACTGGTATTACATTAGAAAAGAGCCTTATCACTTTGGTTAATATTATTTCAACCTGTTACCGTGAAATTGACAACCATGTTAATACCGTAGAAAACAAAAAAACTATAAAGGCCGCAGTTTCCTTGCTTTTTGCAGAAAAACAGGAGCACGCTACAAAGAACAATATGCTTGACTACATGATGGAAAGCGATATTGGAACAATCACACACCTGTACACTATGGTAAATGATGTAAAAGAACTTGAAGGTAGCTACAAGACAATACTCCGCAACGGTATCCGCAATAAGTATCCTGACTTTAAATTCCAGGAAGAGGCTATTAAGGCAGAAACTCCAAAGGGACTCCTTGTTACCGCAAAAATGCTTGATGTCAAGAGAGCAGAGGCAGATAATATTGAAAAAGTCCTTCTTCCAAAAATTGCAGAGGAAGTCAGTGAAGCAAGGGCCAAGGGAGACCTTAAGGAAAATGCAGAGTACTCATCTGCAAAAGAAGCTCAGCATATACAAAATGTTAAGTTGTCTAAACTCAAAGAAGAGTTGGCTAGAGCAGTTGTCTTTGATCCTTCAACCATTACTACTTCTCTTGTTTCTTTTGGAACAAAGGTTACTTTGCAAAACAACAAGGAAAACAAAGAAGAGGTTCTTTCAATTTTGGGTCCATGGGAATCAAATCCAGAGGGTGGAATTATTTCTTACCTGTCACCGCTTGGCGATAATCTGCTTGATTCAAAAGTAGGTGAAAATCGTAAGTTCATTATAAACGGTAAGGAATTTGACTACACGGTAAAAGCAATTACAGTTGCTCAAATGTAACTTTTGGAGGGGAAAATGCCTGTAACAGCAAATACATTTTGTAAACTTTCAGCAAATACGGGCTTTTTCCCCGCAAGTACAAATATAGGGCTTGTAAAAAGTGGCAACTTCTTGTATTTAATTGATACAGGAAGTAGCCCTGCCGTTGCACAAGAAGTGCTTACTGCCCTTTCAACACTATTTCCTGACTGTAAAGTAAAAGCAATCCTTAACACACACTCCCATTCTGACCATTGCGGGGGAAACGATTATATAGTAAGCCAGACAAAAGCTGAGGTTTGGGCTTCTTATGAAAACAGCCTGATTATGCAGTTTCCTCTATCTTTAAGCGCAATTTATTGGGGTGGCAATATCTTTTCAGAGCTCGCAGAAGAAAGTTTTGCAGGTAAAGCTGCATCTAAGGCAACTAGAATTTTAAAGAATAATGAAATTATAGACTTAGGAAGTGCAAGTATAAAATGCATTCCCCTACCAGGACACTATTTTGACCAGCTTGGTTTTTTGGTTGAAGATAAAAGCGATGGTAAAAAAAGCTTCTTCTTAGGGGACGGTCTTTTTGGACTGAACATGATAAAAAAATACTGGATTCCCTTTATGTTCAATGAGGTAGTTTTTAGGCAGTCAGTTGAAAAAATAGATAGAATTCCAGCTGATTTTTACATACCAGGGCATGGAGAAAAATGTGAGTCCGGCAGAATTCATGCCCTTACAGAAATAAATATCCTGATAACCCTAGAAACAGAGACACTTATTTTAAAGACCCTAAAAAAAGCCTCCCTAACCCATGAGGAACTTTTAGAAGCTGTCGCTGATTTTGCAGGGATCGATTTACGGCTTGGACAATATGTTCTTATAGGGGGAACCCTTAGATCGTATCTTTCATGCCTAAAGGATCAAGGTCTTGTAGATTTTAAGATAGAAGATAATAGGATGCTTTGGTTCCTAAAGCAAGATTCGTTAGCAGTAGCTAATTCTTTATAAGATAAAGAAATTATTCTTGCAAATTTATTTTTATCGTGCTAAAATAAAACAAATTCTGTATAGAGGTGCATTATGGCATATAAAATTGACGAAGGCTCTTGCATCAACTGCGGTGCTTGTGAAGGCGAATGTCCTTCTTCTGCTATCAGCGAAAAAAATGACAAGCGTGCAATAGACGCAGACAAGTGCGTTTCATGCGGTGCTTGTGCAGGTGCTTGCCCTGTTGGAGCAATTTCAGAGGGCTAATCAATTCAAAGGTTTTTGGCTACTACTAGTCAAAAACCTTTTTTTTTTATACTATAAAATTAATGAAACACTTGATGATAAAAAGAATTTTTAAAAGTTATCAAAAATTATTTTCTTCACTTACAAAAATATTTATTTTACTATTATGTTGTTTTTGTATTGGCCTTGCGCTCGTTTTCCCGCTTTGGAAATGGGCCCAATACTCTCCTAAAAGCTACACCATACTTTTACTTTCTTTTATTGCAATCCTATTATTATTTGTTCTCATAAAGTCGATAAAAAGAAGGGGCATTAAAGTTTGGCTCGTTAGGCTGACTAAAATTCTTATAATTACCATAGGTTTTTTAGGAATTATTAGCTCAGTGTTCAATGGCAAACGAGTCCTTGCCCTTTTATGCTTACTAGCACTATTCTTTTTATACGGAATAATTTTAATAGGAACAAAGAAAAATGAAAAGTAAAAGCATCCTTGCTACTATAATATTCTTGACTTTTATTTTAACCCCTATACATCTTTTTAGCCAAGAGTCTGACATTCAAATAACAGATGATGGCTACCCTATCATAAAAAAACTTGCGAACAAATTGGATGAAACTTACACAGATTCGCATGGCATGGTAAGGCACAAGGATAATGTTGTTTTTAAGCAGTACCAAGCCGAAGTTCAGCAGGCAAGTATTGATATTTCAACAGGTGTACCCCCATACAACAATTACTACGCCTATACCTGTAAAAAAGGCGATACACTGATGAACATATACACCCGTTGTTCCATCTCCTATGACTCCATTGCAACATTAAATGGCCTTGAAGGCGGTCTTACCGAAGATTTGAATGGAAAAACCCTCCTTCTGCCTACTGTAAATGGGCTTTATATACCCTTAAAAAGTAGAACTAATGTTGATATAATCTTAGCAAAAGAATTCTCAGAACCCTTGCTTTCTGGTGAATACCCAAAAGTTAGCATTGCAGGAAAAGAATTTTACTTTATGCAAAACAAACGGTTTACACAAGCACAACGGGCCTACTTCTTTGATACAAACATGCGATTACCCCTTGACAAAAGCGTGTTGACTTCTTCTTTTGGTATGCGTAAAAGTCCAATCTCCGGTAAATGGATTTTTCACAAGGGCATAGACATGGCAGCTCCTTTGAAAAGTCCTGTCTATGCGGTAAAAGCGGGGTCTGTCACAAGCTTTAAAAAAAACGATACAGTCTACGGTAACTGCGTAACAGTAAAACATTCAGGGGGACTTTCCACCCTGTATGCCCACATGGGTGAGGTACTTGTAAAAAAAGGAGAGTCAGTTTCTGTCGGCCAGGTTATCGGTAAAGTGGGAATGACGGGTATGACAACTGGCCCCCACTTGCATTTTGAAGTCCATGACAATGGTGAAGCAAAAGACCCTCAAATTTACCTTACAGATTATAAATAGAGCAACGGGCTCAAGCCACAGTTTTTAGAAGTCTCTCATTAGCAAACACTAGAATTTTATAGTAATGTGTGCTATACTAAGTCTATGTGTGCGAGAGTTTTTAAATGCCTGTTTTACATTTTTTTTGCACTTTTTATGCAACTTTCCGTAAGGGCAGAACCCTTTAGGGTTCACAAGACGCATCTCCTTCAAATTGAAAATTCCTTAAATTTAAATGAAAATTCAATAGAAGTTGGAACAAATGATGCCCTTGTGCTTGTTTTACCCCAAAATATGGACTTTGTAGAGGGGATAGAAGTTACTTTTAAGGTTCCTCAACTTGTGGCCCAGGAACGAGACAGTATTGCATGGACTTTTTATAGCGGAATAACTCCGGATCCAGATTTACAGGTTCAAGATTACAGGGGAATGAGGGGGGCTTTAGGAACATTTGGCTCTTCCCTAAGCCTTACAATCAAAATTCCCCTTATGGAAAAAAACACCATAAAAAAAGATTCCTATTCATACTTTTTAACACAGGTGCCGGATTTTTCAGGAGGTAAGATTTTTATACGTTTGTGGCAAGTTATGAAGGGAATCAGCGAAGAAATATATGATGCCCATTTTGAAGTTTCAGCAAGACCTATTTTCATAAACAAAGGAAGGCTTATTCTTAATGCCAAAGCCCCAAATGGAGGGGAAACAAAAGCTTTTTCTGTTTTTTTAGACGAAAAGGCTATTGAAATTGGAAAAGATGGGCTTTTATTATCTCCTGGCATACATACAGTAAATATTATAAGCGACTATTACCGTAACGAAGTAAGGACTGTAACGGTAGAAAAGGCAAAAGACTGCTTCCTTGATATACAGCTTAGGGATATTACCCCCATAATAAGAATCGCCTCCCCTTCAGTCAGCGAAGTAAGCATAGATGGACGAAAGCTAGAAGCAGGGGAAGATACAGTTTCTGTAAAAAGCGGAGATCATACAATAGTTTTTAAGGTAGGTAATTACGAGCTTGTGCGATCAATTCAAGTACAGAATGGAAGAACGTATACAGTTTCTGTTACAATCGATGCAAAAATAACAGAAGAAGAATGAGGGGCCATCTAACAAAAAGTTTTAAAATAATTCATTATCCACTAGAAATTCATACAATATCTTAGTATACTATGTAAGTACCCCTTCAAAAAGAAGGTAAAATACACTAATCTGGAGAAATTAGAATATGAACAAAGCAGAATTGGTTGACGAACTTGCTAACAGAACAGGACTTTCAAAGAAAGATTCCGAAGCCACTGTAAAATCTTTTATTGAAATTGTAACAGAAAGACTTACAAAAGGCGACTCTGTACAGCTCATCGGCTTTGGAACTTTTGAAGTTGGAAAGCGTGCTGCCCGCACAGGACGTAACCCTAAAACTGGTGAAACAATAAAGATTGCAGCGGCAAAGACACCTAAGTTCAAGGCTGGAAAAGCTCTTAAAGATGCTGTAAATAAAAAGAAGAAATAAATCTTTATAAGCAAAGTAAATAAAAATCCCGGGTTTTCCTGGGATTTTTATTTTTTTACCCGATTTAAACAAAAAGCAAAGGCTGGAAGCAAAAATATATCAGCAAGAAGCCAGGCAAAAGGAGAAGCTAAACCTGCGCTTACAAAACCAAAAGCAGGCACTAAAAAAATTCCCATTAGAGTGCGGGCAATCATCTCAAAGACGCCAGAAAGTATTGCAAAAGAAGAAAAGCCCATTCCTTGAATCATAAAGCGGATTATATTTACAGCGGCTAGCAAAATATAGCAAGAGGAGTTTTCAAGCAGATAGAGGCGGGCATCACGTATGATTTGTGCCTCAGGGTCTTTTAAGAACAACATAACGAAATTTTGCCCAAATAATAAAAAAATGCAGAAAATGATAATAGAATAGACTGTAGCAAGAACCATAGAATCCCTAACACCAGGATACAGTCTGTTATACTTACCTGCCCCAGTATTCTGACCTCCATAAGTTGCCATGGTAGTTCCAAGAGCATCAAAAACACAGCAAAAGAACTGGCTGACCTTGCCACCAGCGGTAACAGCGGCAACTGCAGCAGAGCCAATTATATTCACAGATGTTTGTAAAATGACAGAGCCTATTGCGGTAACAGAATACTGTAAGCCCATAGGGACTCCATTTGAGCATAAAACCAGGCAGGCTTTAGCACTTAGGCTCCATTCTTTTTTTGAAGGCCTGATGATTTCAAATTTTTTTGTCATATATACAAGGCAAGCAAAACCTGAAATTCCTTGTGCCAAAACAGTTGCAAGGGCAGCCCCTGCAACACCAAGTTTTACTACTTGAATAAAAAACAAGTCCATGGCAATATTCATCACCGATGAAAGAACAAGGAAAAAAACTGGGGTTTTGCTATCACCTAGTGCCCTGATTATTCCAGCAACAACATTATACAAGAAAATAAGGGGAATTCCAGCAAAAATAATCTGAATATAAAAAGCAGCTCCATCCACGATATCTGCTGGGGTACGCATCAATAAAAGCAAGGGTTTGCAAAAAACTACTGTAAAAGCTGTCATTGCAAAAGAAAATACAAGTCCCATCCATACAGTATTTGCAATATAAGTTCGCATTGTAGAATAGTCTCCAGCCCCAAAACGCTGGGAAACAGGAATAGAAAATCCATTACACAAACCGTTAGCAAAGCCAATAATCAAAAAATTGACCGCACCAGTAGCCCCAACAGAAGCAAGGGCTGTTACCCCTAAGCATTTCCCAACAATTATTGTATCAACAACATTGTAAAACTGCTGAAATAAATACCCCAACAAAACAGGGATTGAAAAACTTAAAATTAAAGAAAGGGGTTTCCCCTCTGTAAGATTCTTAATCATACAAGCCTCACTTTACTAAAGCCCAATCAGGACCGTCATTACCGACAAAAACTCTCGTCTTATTTTTTTGCTTGCCGGCATTAGCGGAAAAAAAGTGTAAGTCACAAGCATAGCCGCTCATCAAGTCATCCGGATGGTAGCTTAAGGAAATAACTGACTCTTTTCCTTCTGCGCTACATAAACCCAAAGCTCCGTTTAATTCGATTAAGTCTAAGGCAGCAGGTAAAAGTTTAGAAAGCCTTTTTTCACTAAACTTTTTAGAAACAAAATCTTTTTGCAGTTTTTGAATTTCCTCACCTTTGACACTTTTTTGCAAATAATTTTTTTCTTGCAAATAGTGTGTAAAATCAGAAAGAAAAGAAGAAGGGCTTTCTTTTAGAGCTGTAACTATTATCATAAACCAAGGGACAGCCCTACCAGCATTGTAAAACAAATCAGTTGCAAAGGAAAGCTTTGAAGCTTTTTGCAAATCTTTTTCAGGAAACGTTGAGCTTTCTATAACATTGTATGGTGGCTCTTTATTCCATATAAGATGAAAAGATTTTGCATCATCATAAAGTTTTGTTCCTGGAAGAACACTTAGGCAAAAAAGCTCAAGGTTGTTAGGGTAAAGAGAAAGAGCGAAGTCTATGCTCTTTTTAAAGCCGGTAAAAGTGTCACCTGGTAATCCGTAAATTAAATCAAAACCAAAAACAACGCCGGAATCATTTAAGAACCCAACGTTGCGTTTAAAAACTTTGCGATTAAAACTGCGGTTGACATTCTTTAGCACATTTTCATCTGCACTCTGCAAACCAAACTGGACAGCACACTTTATTTTTGCAAAAGCATTTGCCATTTCCCTATCTATAAATTCTGCCCTAGCCTCAAAATAAAAAAAAGTTCTTGGCAATTTTTTACTTATGACTTTTAATATTTCAAGCGCCTTTTTTTTATTTGCATTATAGGTGGGGTCCAGAACGAAAATTTGAGGCACATCTTTTTTTGCAAAAAAATCAATCTCAGCATCAAGCCTTTCTTTGGGAAAATAAGAAATAGTTTTTTCCCCCTTACTTTCGTAGCAGTAGGAGCATTTGAAGGGGCAGCCTCTAGCTAATTCCCATAAAGCCCCTCCATAAGAAGTAGGATCCAAAGTTCCGTCCAAATATGGGGAAAAAAGAGTATCTACTTTTGGCTGGCAGGAGCGCACGACTTTTGTATCAGCAATTTCTTTTTTAGGGCAGTAAATGCCAGGGATAGAAAAAGAATCAGTTTTTTTTATAAAAAGGGAATGCAATAAAAGTGGAAGGCTTTCTTCCCCCTGCCCCACAATGGCATAGTCAAAGTTTTTCATTGAAAAAGGATTTGCTGTTGCTTCAGGTCCACCACAAATGAAAATAAGCCTATTATTTATCTTCTGCAAGATAGTCACAAGGTCAGTTAGAATGTTTCTGTTCCAGACATATACACTCATGCAGACAGGACATTTTTCTTCTTTTATGTTAGGGAAAACCTCTATTATTTTTTCACTTATAACTTTGGCATCTGTACAAGTTTCAAGAGAAAAAGCATACAAGGAAGAAGAAAAAAAATCTTTTGTCAAACTATTATGCTTTACGGAACTAGCAATACATGCTGCCCCCAAAGGTAAAGCTTGAGGAGAAGTCTCAGATAAAGCCGTAATAAAATATGCATTTATCTTTTCACATTCCATATAGAATAAACCCAAAAAAAACGCCTGTTCAAACGAACAGGCTCAATTTCGGGAGCTACGGGGCTCGAACCCGTGGTCTCCGGCGTGACAGGCCAGCGCGATAACCAGCTTCGCCAAGCCCCCAAATTGTTTTTATACTATATATATTTTATACATTTTTGTCAAGTACATTTTTTAACTTACTAAAAAAAATTTTTCGGCAAGGGGGATTCTATGCTAAGAATTTCTTTTGTAACAGGATGGGGAAAAATCAACTTCCAAGCATGGAGCATAATCCGTTTTGGTAAGCCCGCAAAAGTTTCTTTTCCCCCATACAAGGAATCCCCAACAATGGGAAGATTCAAATACGACAGATGCAGGCGAATCTGATGCGTTCTGCCGGTTTTGGGCATCGCATCCACAAAGTAAAGATTTTTTTCAACCTTTGCAATAGAAAATTCAGTGCAAGCCGCTTGCCCTCCCCTGTTAAGGTCTACAAGTCCCATCCGGCATCGAGAAGATTTTGAGCTAACCCTAGCCAAGCTTTTTTCTACAGTAAAATTTTGTCCAGGTAAAAAATTTATCGTAGCATTTTTTGCAGGGGAACAGACTGCCCTATAAATTTTTTTCGCCGTGTGCTTGTTAAACATTTCAAAAACTGCAGCATTAACAGCCCTTGACTTTGTAAATAAAATAACACCACTTGTTTCTCTATCAAGTCTATGAAGAATACCAACATAGGGAGGATTTTTTAGCTTAGGATTTTTTTTCCAAAGATACGAGACCACACAATCATGGAGAGATTTTCGCCCCTCCACAATAGTTGCCTCTGTTGGAAGAAATGCCGGTTTATTAACAACAATTATAGTATCATCTTCAAAAAGAACGTCTTCACTCGTAAGCTCAAAATCAATATCGTCCGGCTGCTTTTCATAGAAGAATTTTTCTTCTTCAATTTTTACAAGGACTGAAGCCCTAGCCTTTAGAACAAAGGAAGGATTTTTACAGATAGAGCCGTTAACAAGCACATTGCCAGAAAAAATAAGCCTTCTAATCTTGCTGTTAGAAATCTCAATATTCTCTTTAGTATCAAAAAGAAGAGGTATTTTCTCTCGTAAGAAGGTATTTAATGTAAGATTATTTGTAAAACTTTCAGCTATAAGCCAAGACTTGCTAATCATATAGTGACAACCATTATGAAAATAAAAAAGGACTCTTTTTCAAGAGTCCTTAGTGCGGAGAACCTGACTTGAACAGGCACAGCTCGCGCCACCAGCACCTCAAGCTGGCGTGTCTACCAATTCCACCATCCCCGCATTTT
>CAJOQA010000248.1 GCA_905236465.1 uncultured Treponema sp. | reverse complement strand
TGGTCTAATTCCTCATTCCACCCTTCTTTTATTATGCCACCTTCTGTAAGAGAAGTTGAAGGGTCATTTAAAAGAGCTTTACTTATTTTATCTACTATCGTTTTTGCATCATCGTCATCGGATAGGGAAAAAGTGCTAGAAGGCAAAGATTCTTTTGCCCTTATCCAATTCTCCAAGCTATAGCGGAGAGCCTGCAAATCCTTTGCATGAGCCTTATCCATTGCTATGCGGCAGGCCAAGCGCTCAATGTCAAGAATCCCATCAAGAAAATCCCTAAAACGCTTGAGCAAAGCTCTATCTTTAAAGAAAACTTCAATATTATCTTGGCGGCTCTTTATAACTTCAAGATTTGTAAGGGGAAAGGATAAGTATTCCCGTAACATTCTGCTACCCATTGCAGTCTTAGTAAAGTTTACACACTCAAGTAGGGAAAACTGAATGCTGCCATCCCTCTGATTCCCTAGAATTTCCAGGTTACGAAAAGAGGACCCGTCAATAACAAGGTAGCTGACATCATTGTAGATTGAAATTGACCGGACATGTGGGGAAGAAGTATTTGTCGTTTTCTCTATATAATCCAATAGAAAACCGGCAGGTAGAATTTCAGGGGACTCTTTGGTAAGCGAAAAAGAAGAAAGAGATGCTGTTTTAAACTGTTTTAAGAGTTTTTCATAACATAAATCTTTATTAAAATTCCAATCAGGGTAATACGAAACTGAAATTTGAGACTGTTCATTTAAGAAAGAAGATAAAAAGGCATTATTTTCAAGGCTTTTTGGTAAAAGAAGTTCCCTAGGCCGGCACCTGCTTATCTCCTTTGGAAGATTTTCTTCAAGATTCTCCTGATCAAAAGAGGTTGCCTTAAACTCACCAGTTGTAACATCTATGTATGCAAAGGCAAGCTTAGAATTTTTTACAAAAGCAGAAGCTAAAAAATTATTTATCCCGCCATCCAAGTACTCGCTTTCTAAAGCAGTTCCTGGAGTTATTACTTCAGTTACCTTCCGTTCAGTAAGCCCCTTACCTGGCTTTGCAATTTCCCCAACTTGCTCCGCCACTGCGACCTTTTTACCAAAGCGTAAAAGACGGGCAATATAAATCTTAGCGGTGCGGTATGGGATCCCACACATGGGGATACTAGCCCTGTGAGTAAGGGTTAAATTTAATAGTTTTGATATTTCAATAGCATCAGAATCAAACATCTCATAAAAATCACCCAGACGAAAGAAAAGAACTTCATCTGGATGCTTTGCTTTTAGATTTTGATACTGAATAAAAAGAGGCGTATCCTTGTCTTCAGACATTCATATCACGCTTTACTTAAGTTTTTCAATTATTTTATCTGTAATATCTACAGAATCACTGTACCAAAGAATGGCATTATTTTGCTGGACGCTTAAAACCATTGAGTACCCTTCCCTTTCAGCTACATCCTCTAGGATTGCGTATAGCTTCTGGTAAAAGGCATCATCAGCCTTCAAAGACTTTTTAATCTCCGCAAGCTCTGCATTCTTAGACCTTGTATACTCTGTAACATATCGCTTTTTAGAATTTATTTGCTCTTGGACATTACTAGCCTCTAGGCTACGACCAGAACGCTCATATTCCACCTTTTGGGCATTTAAATCCTTTAGCTCTTGGGTAAGGGAATCGATTTGACTTTGAAAAGCAGCCTTTTTATTCTCGTAGTCCCTAACAGCTTTTGAATCGCTATAATAAGACTGATATACACGGGCAGTGTCAACAACTGCAAACTTTGTTATCTGCTGGGCAAAAAGTCCATTTAAGGAAAAGGATAAGACAAATGTAAAAAGAAGAAAAATTTTCTTCATAACTAGAACTCCTGTAATCTATCTGTTTGTAATATTGAATGAAAGTACAAAGTGGAAGCTGTCCCAGAAACCAGAAGCTTCATTGTCATGCCTTGTTCTCCAAGAGAATTCTCCGTCAACAAACTTAAAGTTGCTTACAAAAAGCAGTCTCAAGGGGAACTGCTGCAAACAACAACGGATACTGGGTCCTACGCTAAAGTACCAATCGTCAAGGTTAGAGAAATCATTAAACAAGTCCTCAGGCTCATCCTTGATTACAGAGGCATCAAAGAAACCGTCTAAAGATATTATATTAGGAATAACAGGGAAGCGCAATTCTATAGTATTGTTCAGCAAAGCCTTTCCGCGACCGGCTGCAGTATTATAAATAGACCAACCACGCCCGTAGAACATACCGTCAATATAAAGCTGGTTGGACTGCTTTATTGAAGTGTCAGGTATGGGGAATTGGAAAGAAAGGCCTGTATAGAACATTAAAATAGACTTAAATGAATAGCCTTCTGAAATTGGAATATCAAAAATAGTAAAGTATTTCTCAAGTTTTGTATCAGTTCTAAGGAAGAATTCGGTTTCACCCCAATCTTCAGAGAAAATTCCTTGGGGAATAAGACCATACCAAGACAAGCGTTGGCTTGCAAACCAACCACGGGAAGGGTCAAAGTTTATGTTACGACCATCCAAAGAGAAGGCTGTAAAGACATAGTTACGTGGCTGTAAGTTGTTCTCATAGTCACTGACTGAAGTATCAACAGGCATATACAACTTAGAGTCATACTTATTATTTATAAGGCTGCCACTAATACCACCCGACCAAGTGAGAATAGCAAAGTCAGGGGACCACCTGCGGCCTATTGTATCGCTTAAGCTGATAGAATTCTGTTCATACTGCATATAGTAATAGTCAGTATCGAGGGTACCGTCTGGCAAATAAGCGTTACGGGTATCGTATTTTGTTGAATGAGCAAAACTTAGAGAAACAGTATTGCTTATAGGCTTATTAAATAGCCAGTTCTGCCCGTAAGAGAAGCTTAAAGACTGTTCTGTAGTAGAAAGAGTTATACCAGCAGAAACAGTTTTACCCTCTCCAAAGAGGTTAGTATCTTGTATTTTTGTATACAAAGAAACGGGGAATTCGTCAGGGTCAGAAACACCGCTAAAAGTAAGACCGAAATCAAGTGAAGTGGTACTCTGCTCTTCAACAGTGAAAACTAAGTCAACTAGGTTGTTTTCTGAACCAGGGGTAACATCAGGAACAACAGAAGAGAAATACTGAGTGTTGTAAAGGCTTCTAAGTGCATTTGTTACTTTTGCATAAGAAAAAATATCACCTGATTCAATAGGAATTTCGCGACGGATTACTTCTTCTTTGGTTTTAGTATTTCCCTTTATTAAAACCTCTTCAACGTGGCTGCGGGTGTTTTCTGTGATTGAAATTACAATAGAAATTTTTCTTTGTTCTGAATCCTTATTCATTTGGGGAACAAAGCGGTTTTGCATATAGCCGTTTTCATAGTACTTTGACTGAACAGCCATAAAACCTTCTTGAAACAAGGTTTCGTTATATGTTCC
>CAJOQA010000247.1 GCA_905236465.1 uncultured Treponema sp. | reverse complement strand
GCCGCATTCTCTTCTGCTTTCTTTGCATAATCTTCGGCAAGCAAGTATTCACCTGCATCCAATGCCTTTTCAGCTTTTACCGTGTATTCTTCCGCAAGTTTTTGGTAAGTATTATTCGTGTAGCTTACAGCAAAAGCTGACATTCCTATTGCAGCAGCTGCTGCAAGGGCTAAAACCTTCTTCATTATTGAGCCTCCTCTGCTGATACTACAGGAGTTGTATCAACTTCAATTTCTGTATTCTCTGTGTAAGAAAAGTCATCGTCTTCAAGAAGCTTTGCATCTTCTGCTTCTATTCCCTTTACAGGTTGATTTCCCAATGGTGCTTCTTTATCGGCAGTTTTAGCAACAGACTCACTTTCCTCAACTCGTTTTTTTGCATCCTGAATCTTTTTAAGTGCTTCTGCACGTGCTACTGAAATTTCTTCATACAAGTTTGTAAAGGTTTCTTTTGAATCCTTAAAGGATTGCATTGAATCTTTTGGATTACCAGCGGAGAACTTTGAGTAACCTGCCCTGTACTGGTCTACACCAGTAACATACTGATCCTTGCGGGAAACTTGAGCCTTTACACTTTCAGCCTTGCGTTTTGCCGCATACGCTGCCTGACGCTCCTTTTCAGCCTGGGCGCGATAAGCAGAAAGCAATACATTGTCAAAGGCCTTTTCTGCATCAGATGCTTTTGTATAGAGCTGACGGCTAGACAGGTTGTCGGCCTTTGAAGTAGTCACTTCATCAAGAAGGGAGGTTCCCCTTGTGTAATTGCTCATGCTATAAGAAGAAAGACCTTCATCATCAATAATCTTTTTCTTTTCTTGGGCACGGGCTATTGCTGCCATAGCCTTATAATTATTGTTTAAATCGCGCAAAGAAGAAGAAATGTCAACTTTTTCCTGATTATCTACAATAGTCTTTTTATTGTTATAGTCAGCCTCTGCTGCTGAGAAACGGTCAGGAAGGGCATGGGGAGCACCAGCCTCTATAGCTTCTTTTCGGGACTTTTCAACTTGATCAAAAAGCCGCTTATTGCTAACAGGATAGGTATCTGGGTTTACCTTAGTAGTATCTCTTCCAGAAGCCTTCAAGACATTATCAAAGTCATTTTCTGCCTGACTTGCTTTTTTATAAAAGTCATCACCTGTATACATGGCAGCCTTTGAAGATGAAAGCTCTTCCACCAAGGCGGAACCTTCGTCATAGCTCTTCTGGTCATTTGCTGCTAAGTCATTATCGTCGATTTCAGCCTTTTTCTGCTTTGCACGAGCAAGAGCTGCAAGTCCTTTATAACGCTGATCAAGATCTTTTAAAGACTGAGACATATCTGTCTTCTGACCGGCTGCAATAGCAGCTTTTTCTGCTTCGTATTCGGCTTCTGCTGTTTTAAAGGCAAGCCCAGATGCTTGTTCTGCACCAGCTGCTATTGCCTCTTTGCGGGACTGCTCAACTTGAGCAAGTAATTTCTGGTTATTCTCTGCATATTGGGCGGCACTTGTTTTTCCACCGTTTGCCCCATTAGCACCATTTGCATCTGTGCCGGAACCATTCTTGCCATTTGCTCCGTTAGCGCCATTTGCATTTGTACCAGAACCAGTTTTACCGTTTGCCCCGTTAGTGCCATTTGCGTTTGTACCGGAACCAGTTTTACCGTTTGTTCCTTTAGCACCGTTTGCATTTGCACCAGAACCAGTTTTACCGTTTGCCCCGTTAGCACCATTTGTGCCACTTCCGTTCTTACCGGTTGTAGTAGAAGTTTTACTTGTTGTTGTTGAACTTGTAGTTGATGATGATTTACCACCGTTACCATTTGCTACGGTATTTTTACTTGTAGTTGTTGTTGTAGTAGTTGTAGTAGTTGTTTCGCCCGTTTGCTCAGTTGACTTACAACCTGCTAGAAGCAAAACTACAGATGCAATCATTGCAAATGCCTTACGTCTAGTTATTAACATTATTCCTCCCAACTTATTTAATACATACAATTTTATTCATATATTACTACATTATCTTTATTGTCGCAATAATCAAAGATAAAATGAAGGGAAATTTTAGCCGAAAAAACTGAAAACAATCTAAAAATAACAGACTTTTATTACTTTTTGTAGACTTTTGCAAAAAGCAGGTTTATACTAAAAGGAGAGGATAATAAAATGGCTGAAGATTTTAAATTTGTAATTGAAAAGAAATTTGGTGTAATTTCAGAAGGAAAGGGGGGCTGGAAAACTGAGCTGAACTTTGTTTCTTGGGGGGACAGACCCGCAAAATACGACATTCGGCCCTGGTCAGCAGACGCAAGTAAAATGGGTAAAGGCTTAACCCTTACAAAAGAAGAGTTGATAAACTTGAAAAAACTCTTAAATGACATGGAGATTGAATAAGAGAAATAGATTCCTCAACGGAGCGCAGAATGACAAATTAGGGTTGGTATTCTTCGCAAAAGATACCGTTTTTTACCACTATTGAATATAGCATTAGGGTAAGGGAAGTAGATTCCAATAAGGTACCACTTTCCCTATTGCTAATATCAGTATGAGCAAGAAGAGCTAATATAGAAGAAACATTGCCGGCTCCCCAAACCTTTGCGGCCCCCATGTAGCGACCTTGATTTTTTTTACCGGAAAAACCTGCCGCCCTAAGTTGGGCATCCGTTGGGCTAGCTCCATTTGAATGTAACTGATGCCAAAGGCGTAACTGCCTAAAGCAGTATGTAAGACCAGCTATAAGGGCTACCGCGTTACCAGACCTAGAGACCCGTATTTTTTGAAGAATTTCCACTGCGTTTTCAAAACGGCTCTTCGGACTTTTTGAAGGGTCTGCCATTGCTTCAAAGAGCGTAAAGGCTGTTTCCTCACGGTTATGGGCAAGAATTTTGTCTACATCTGTAGCTGTTACAGTATGACCTTTCTCAAAGCAGTAAAAAAAGCGGGAACACTCGCTTTTTAAGCTTTCAGTATTGTTTTCTATCATATCTAGAATCTGCTCTGCGGCCTCTTCTGTAACAGAAAAACCATTTTTGCGGAAAAAGGACTGGACCCAGGGCAACTTACGGTTTTCAAACATCTCCCAGAAAATTTTCTTGTGGGAAGAAGGAACAGCCCCTTCGATTTTTTTATCTATAGAGTTTTCATCTGAAATTAAAATTAAAGTATCAGACACAGAAGCTGCGGTCTTTATCCAGGAGGCAAGCAGTTCTGCGTCTTTTCCCTTTACAAGCTCAGCATCACGGAGAATTATAAAGGAAGCAGGTGTAAACAGACTTTTGTTCTGTAGCTGCACAACAAGTTCGGGGATCTTTATTTCACTTGCATGGTATGAAAAAAAGTCAAGCTGACCTATTTTTTTTTGTGCACTTTCCCTTATAGTCTGGACTGCCTCGTTTTTATCCCCTATTTCAGGTCCTGTAAAAAGATATACTTCACTTTCAGCCATAAAATCTTAATAAGTCCTTAAAACAGATGCTAAGATGCCAATTATACGTACTTCAGAATAATAAACAGCAAGATTTTCCTCCCCTTCTGTCTGCAAACGGACCCTTGATGTTTCCTTAAAAAATCTAGCAATTTCAGGTTTACCATCGTGGTAGGCCAAAACAATATCACCATCGTAGGCAGATGTTGAATAACGGAAAACGGCATAATCACCTGGCATAATTCCAACCTTTGTCATTGTAGGCTCAACAACCTTAAGCGCATAATAGACAGAACCTTCGTGGACTAAAGGCTCTGAAACGCGGATTGAGGTTTGAATATTTTCAGGAGCAAGCAGAGCTTTTCCGCTTTTAGGCTTTATAAGCACTGGAACTGCAAGGCTAAAAAGGACTTCATGCCCCTTACGCAAATCTTGCAGTACTTTTATTGATCTAGACTTTTTGTATCCGACAGAAATGTAGCCCTTTTTCTTTAGGGCAGAAACATGATCTTGTACAGCCCTTAAAGAAAAGGAAAAATG
>CAJOQA010000246.1 GCA_905236465.1 uncultured Treponema sp. | reverse complement strand
TCTGTTAGGCCAAGTTGTGTAAGGGCTGCGATAAGGCGATCCAGTCCAATGGAAGCCCCAACTCCAGGAATTTTATCTTTTGTGTAAAGGCCTGCAAGGTTGTTGTAGCGGCCTCCAGAACAAACTGAACCAATGGATGGTAGGTCATCAAGGAAAGTTTCGTAAACAAGCCCTGTGTAGTAGTCAAGTCCGCGGGTAATGCTGGGGTCAAGGATGTAGGTGTCTTGAATGCCTGCTGCCTTCATCATTGAGTAGATGTCATTCATTCGTTGTGTGTCCTGATCTGGACCGCCGGCTAATTCCTGTATGTGGTTAAGCGTTGCCTCAAAACTTTCTTTTGGCTGTATATAGTCAAGTATCTGACCTGCGCTTTCTTTTGAAAGTGTTACTTCTTCAAGCTCTTTTTCCACTTTTTCTTTGCCAACTTTTGCAAGTTTGTCCACAATGCGGAGGATTTCCTCGGATTTGGAGGCAATGTTGAGTTTGTCCAGGAAGCGGTTAAAAATGCCCCTGTGATTTATATGAATTGTGATCTTTTCAACACCAATAGAGCTAAGGGCTGCTTTCATTAAAGATAGTGTCTCAAAATCACTGGTTGCAGAATCGCTACCTACCGTGTCAAAGTCACACTGGACAAATTCACGGTACCGACCTGCCTGAGGTTTTTCCCCTCGCCAAACCTTTGCTATGTGGTAGCGCTTAAAAGGAAAGTAGAGCTCTTCCTTGTGCTCTGCTGTAAAGCGGGCAAAAGGAACGGTCAGGTCAAAACGCATTGCGACATCGCGGCCACCATTATCTTGAAAACGGAAAACTTGCTTCTCTGTTTCTCCGTTGCTTTTGCGCAGAAGAATTTCTGTGTATTCAAGAATAGGGGTATCTATGGGAACAAAACCGTAAGAACGATATGTTGCTGTAAGTTTTTCAATTAGGTCTGCGCGAAGAATTTCATCTTGTGGCAGAAAGTCTCTAAAACCTTTTAGAACTTTTGGTTGGATTAATGTGCTCATAATTGCTTATATTATAATAAGCTAAGACCTTTTGTCAAGGCATAGGAGAAATAGTGCCACAGCGACAACACTTACATTTGCTTTAAATGTTGTCGCCGTGGATATCCTCTTTATGCTAACTGCATCTTTCTTTCTTTTGTGACGGCTAGCCTCATGTGCTTTATAGCACGGATTTCTGTTTGGCGGACAGCTTCGGGGGAAACTCCCACTATCTTTGAAATTTCACGCAAAGTTTTTGTGTGTGTGCTGCCATCAAAGTTATAGCGGTACCACAGAACATTTTTTTCATTGCTAGGAAGATTTTCCATTAGGTTACGGATGTCTTCCTTTTCTTCCTTCTTTAAGAAAATCTGTTCAGGACAATATGTGGAATCCGCCATAAAATCTACAATAGTTGAAGAGTTTTCTTCATCGCTTGTTTCTGTGTCCAAAGAAGAAATCTGATAGGCATAGCTCATGTAGTCTATAAGCTTTTCTTCTGTAATGCCTAAGAAGTCAGCAATCTGCTTATAGCTAGGATCATGCCCTGTCTGCTGGAAGAGGTACTGGGTTGCGTTCTGAATCTGGCGGAGCATATCATCCTTTCGGTGGGGCAAAGCTATGAAGGAAACGCGGGTATTTGCATAACGAAGCATATACTGGATAATCCAAGGATATGCGTAGGTTGAAAAACGTGTCTTAAATGAAGACTGGAATTTTTGTGCTGCAACCATTAGCCCTATATTACCTTCCTGAATGAGATCCATCATAGAAAGGCGGGTGGCGCTGAACTTATGGGCACAGCTTACAACCAATCGGAGGTTGCTGTTGATTAGGCGACTTAGGGCATTTTTGTCGCCGGTCTGAATCTTTTTAGAAAGATCGGCTTCCTGATCTGCGCTAAGTAATGGATACTTTTGAATCTGGGTCATGTAACTCTTGTCAATTTTCTTTTCCATGGGCAAATCTCCTTGATTTAAGATGTATTTCCGTGCCCTATTATTAGCAAATTTCGTGCCAACTTTTTTAATAATTTGTTTTTATTTTTTTGAAATTAAGTTTTTTTTATGAAATTTTCATGCTATTTTTTTGTTTTATAAAGGATTATTAGAGAAAATTAGAATTATTAAAATGCCTTTAAAATTTTTTAAATTATTTTTTTGCAATTTTTATAGTATAAAAGTGAAAAAAATATATAACAAAAGTGTCTACTTTTTTGTAAGGATTGTATAAAAGTTTAGACAGGTGTATAAAAAAATGCACTAGATTTTCGCAAAAGGTGAATTAATTATAGTAAATGTATCAAAAAAACTGAATAGGGGGAGGATACTAAGGGAAATCACTAAAAACTTTTGATGCTGTAATTGGATTAGTTTTTGCCAATGGGCTCAAGCCCATTGTTAGGACGAAAGGATGGGATCAAACAGGGGTGATGAACAGCGTTGGCGACCCCGAAAGCAGTTTTAGGCGGTAGCTATATGCAAAGATTATAAAAACTATACATTCCTTCTATTATAGTAGAAGATTTATGAAAAAACTTGCAGATTTTGGAAAAATATCTAAAAAAACTACTTGACCCTTATACTTTTTTTTGTTAAATCTAAACTATCTTAATAAACAGGAGTTAAATTTATGAAGAAAGTACTTGGAGCACTTGCTATTACAGCTGTATTTGCCGCTTCTGCTTTTGCAGAATTAAAGTTTTCAGGATATGTTCGTGCAGGTTATAGCATGAACCTTGATCAGTTGGATACAGATGGAAACGGAAAAACAGATACAGCTGAATCTACAACAAAAGTATGGCAGGCTGGTGACTATTTTGGTGCTGGTACAAGAAGCCGCTTGAACTTTGCATGGACTAATGAAGATAAGTCAGCTGGTTTTGACGGTCGCTTGCAGTATTCTGGTGCTTCTGAATCTTGGTCACTTGACAAAATCAGCTATGCACAAGCTTATGTAAAGCCTTTTGATGGTAATATTACAGTTGCAGCAGGAAAGCTTCGTGACGTATACTTTGTTTCTGACGGTTGGGAAGGATTTACTGTAATTCATGGAACTTCAGGTTTCCAGGCTGCATTTACACCTACATTCAATGACGCCCTTAAGGGATTGGCTATTGGTGGCGGTGCTAACGTTGATTTCTTGTCAGATGTTAATGATGGTACTGATGATGATGGCAACCCAATAAAGAAGCATCGCGCAGCTAAGAACGGAGTTTTCTTTGCAGGTAAGTATTCAAACGATCTCTTTAACGTAGCTTCTCAGTTTTCTTTGGCAGGTGCATTTTTTGCAAATGCAGGTGTAAACTTGAAAGATACAGGTCTTGCAGTTCAGGCAGAATTTGCTCATCAGGGGGGAACAGCCCTTTCTAATAACTGGGCGGGTTACAAAGTTTCTACAGTTGCTGCAGAAAATATCGCAGTTCTTTGGGCTGAATACACTGGTGTAGACAACCTTACCGCAGGTGTCACTGCTTACCTCTTCCTTGCTGATATCAATGATTCAACAACAGGTATTGCAACTGTAAATCCAGCTGTCCGCTATGACATCAACAGCGACATTGCAGCATCCGTAGAAGGAACCGTTCACTTCTCACCTCTTTGGGATAAGAAAAAGATTGGCGCAGAGGCAGCTGATGTATATGTGACTGTTGTTCCTGCAATCTACCTCAAGGCCACAAGCAACGCTGAGGTTAGCATTTGGGGAAAGATTTCTTCTGACACAGACCAGGAGCATCACGCTGTTGGTACAGGGGTTATCTTTAACTTCTAATAGATTAGGGTAGCTTTGTTTACTGATCCCTTTGGTTAAATACCAGGGGGATTTTGCTATTTTAAAGGAGCCCCTTTAATAAATAATGCCTTTGCTTTACAATAGGGGCATGAAGATGATTATCATGGGTAGCGGGACTAGTCACGGGGTTCCGGTAATAGGATGTAATTGTAAGGTTTGTGCTTCTAGTGACGAAAGGGACAAGCGCAGTAGGTGTTCTGCTTATTTGACAGAACCTGTTTCCCTTGTTATTGATACTGGACCTGATTTTAGGATGCAAGCCCTTAAGTTTCAAATAAAAAAACTTGATGCCCTTCTTATTACCCACAGTCACGCTGACCATTTAAATGGGCTAGATGATGTTAGGGTCTTTAGCCACACTAAGGCTGTAGATTCTGCCTTGCCTGCTGAAAAAAATGTAGAAAGTGTTCCTCTTGATATCTATGCAAACTCTAATACCATAATAGATATAAAGAACCGCTTTGACTATATTTTTACCCCTGTAAAAGAAGGTGGGGGAAAACCTAAAGTAAATTTGATTGACACTGCTTCTTTTTCAGAAAAAAATCCTATAGTTCTAAAAAATAATGGCGAAGAAATATATGTTTTCCCAATTCCACTTTTGCACGGAACTTTGAATGATTGCGGTTTTTTGCTCTGTCAAAATCAGGGAGAAAAAAGACATTCCATAGCATATTTAACTGATTGTAGTTCTATAGCGGAAAGTTCTATTGACTTAATAAAAAATAACTGTGGTCGCTTAGATCATTTGGTAATTGATGGTCTTAGGGTAAGGGAACATTCAACACATTTTTCTTTTGAGCAGGCTCTTGCGGTTGCAGAAAAATTGCTTGCACGCCACACTTGGCTAACACACATGACCCATGATTTAAGCCATAAAGAGATTCAAGACTATATTGACCGTGAGCTCTTGCCCAAGTTTGAGGGACTTTGCACTCTTGTTGCTTTAGGAGGTTCAGTTGCGCCCGCTTATGACGGGCTAGTCATTGAAAGTTAGGGGTGAAGTGGGGAAATATGTCTTACTTGCCAGAAGTAACAAGCCATGGAGGGCTAAGTCCCGCTGCTTTTAGCCTTGCCTGCAACTGCCGGATTTGCTCTGCTTGAGAGCTTAGTATGCTATTTTGTCTGTTAATCTGGCTATCTTTTTGCGCAAAAATAACCTCATCCTTTGCCTTCTGTTGGGCGATACCTTCTTCTAAGCCTCTTCGCATTGCATCTCTTATCTTTAGGTGTTCTATCATATAAGCCCCCTTTGTATCTTGTATCTTCTTAATGTTTTCGACTGCAGCCTTTATTCTGTCT
>CAJOQA010000245.1 GCA_905236465.1 uncultured Treponema sp. | reverse complement strand
TGCCCGATGGCTTCAAGAAGCCTGTCGTTTATTTCCGGATTATCAAGCACCAACTTTTCGCCGCGGTTCTCGTAATACAGCGGAACGGTGGAGCCATCATCTACAGCGCGCTTAAAATCATAAATAGAAACATAATCGCCGAAGGTTCGCTGCGTGATGTTGTCAAAGCTGAAAAGTGGCGTTCCCGTAAAACTAATGCGGCTGGCTTTTGGTCGCTCTGATTGAACTTCTGAATCAGCGAGAAAATATAGGCAGGATTTGCTTTTAGTTTTGCGACCAAATCGCTGCCACTAGAAGCAATGTACTTACCTGCCTTCACACTGCCAAGCACGCCACAGGCTTCAAAGGTGCCGCTGATCTGTTTGTTCAGCTCAGTGCGGTCGGTAAGAATGACTATTGTCGGAGAGCCTTCAAGTTTGCGGTGAATCTTTTGCGAAAGAAACAGCATGGAATAGCTTTTGCCAGAGCCTTGCGTGTGCCAGAAAACGCCGAGCTTTCCGTTCTTGAATTTACGCGCCTTGTAATTTTCAAAAGCCTGATTTACGCCCAAAAACTGATGGTTCCGTGCAAGAATCTTTACGACTTTTCCGTTTGCATGGTCAAACAGAATAAAGTTTTCAAATAAATCCATAAAGTTCTTTTTGCTACACATGCCCCGAAGCATGGTCTCAAAAGCGACGGAGCCTTCCTCGTCATCTTCGCTTAGGCGCTTCCATTCATGGAAAAACTTGAACTTTGCGCCCAGAGTTCCGACCTTTGCTTCCGGTCCGTTAGCAAACATAATGAAAGCGTTGTAATAAAAGACCTGCGGAATTGTAGAAAGGTAATCCTTGTAATTGCCGTTGTAGGCGTTTTCTACAGGAACATCGTCGCGTTTAAGCTCGACAAACAAGAGCGGAATGCCGTTTACAAAGCCTACGATGTCGGCACGACGGTGGTACACCTGGCCCCAGATTTTCATTTCCTGCACGGCAAGAAAATCATTTTGTTCTGGGTGCTTAAAATCAAAAAGCTGCGCCTTGCGTTTTACATAGTTGCCGTTTTCGTCTTGCACAGCAACTTCAATTCCTTCCTTGAAAAAGTGATAGTTTTTTTCGTTGGTCTGGAGCGCGGAATCGGAAGAAATTTTCGTGCTTAGTGTTTTTACCAGTTGCGCAAAAATGTCATCCGTCATCCATTTATTAAGGTTGAAAACTGCTTCCTTCAAAAAGCGCTTAAGAATGATTTCTTTGTATGAGCTGCGACCAAGAGACTGCGGATTTTTCAAATCCAGCGGAGAAGAATCATCGCCTAGGACTTCATCGTTGTAAGCGTAGAATGTCCGTCAGCCCAGCGTATTATGCAAGAGTTTTATTGCACTGTTTTGAACAAGTTCATTTTCACTGTATTCGTAACTCATAGAATTCTATGCAGATAAAAGGCTATTGGTGGTGTGATATATATAACATATTTCCTGTTCGCGTGTTATGCATCGCTGAACAAGGAAATTGCCTACTTTTAGCTCCTTTTTCCTCGCAAATGCAACGGCGGAATCTTCATCTGGGAAATACCCTAAGGCTGTGTTATCTGAAACAAGAACTCTTTCGCCTTCATGCCCCTGAATAAGCTCATCGCACTCAATATCAAACTAATTATAAAGAGAAATTAAATTTTCATTCATAAGCCTTTCCTCCTACAAAAATAGTATATCATATTTCGCAAGAAATTACACCTCGATTTCGCCATTCATAATTTTCGCCAATTCTGTTATTTTTCCTTGATTTTTGACAACTTTTAGCATATAATACTTGTAGAGTCCTTGGTTGGTGAAAGTCGGCTTTCATGCCGTGCGTTTCTTTGGAAACCTAGCCGCTGATGGGACTCCATTTTTTTCATCTAGCGGATTCCTTTCTGTATAAAAAGTTCCATAGTATTGATTGTTTTTCACATCAAAAATATCATGCACCAATTTAATCTTCTCTCGTAGGAAATTAAAATATCTGAATTCATTGTGTTCATAGACTTGATATACTGCCCATAAAATATAATCTGCAACCTGCAAAAGAGGTAAATGGGATGGCTGCTGCAAGAAAACGCGGATATTATTTGTGTTTTCTTTACCCCATTTATACTGGAATTTTTCAGTTGCCTCTTTTAAGGCTTCCGTCATATTCTGAATGCTTAAAGTGTTTCCCATTTCCGAAAAATAAATGTCGATATTTTTATACAAATGAACTCGGTTCTTTAGCAGTTCAGAAACAAGAAATTTATATAATTTCTTATCGCTCATATTGAACTTTTTACGAAAAATACCTTCTGATTTACGTGCAACGATTATATATGCCTCAAAATCCGATTTTTTGAGCAATTTAAATACTTTTTCACGAACTTCAAGACAGTCTTTGTTTGCATGAAAACCATTTTTAAGATTCTTAATAGACGGAATACTTGCCAGGTACTCATCCTCTGAAAGCTCTTTCCGCAATTTTTCAAGATTTACCAACAAGTCATGAGGATTTGCAGTCTGTATATAACCGACAGAAAAAGTTTTGCTTGTCAGTCCTTTTTCCAAAAGATTTTTACCATGATGACCTAAAATTACCGGACTGCCAGATTCATCAAAATAAAAATACATTTTTGTATCTGTTGGCTCTTGCACTCAAACACTCCTTATT
>CAJOQA010000244.1 GCA_905236465.1 uncultured Treponema sp. | reverse complement strand
GAATGTTCCTTTCTTGTCCCCCATTCAGCCTGAATTAAAGGACTAATTCTTATATTTTTAAAAGAGCCGTCAAAATCAGCAAAACGTTCATCATAATCATCAGAAGAATAATGCCCCTTCATCTCAAACATAAGGCCAGCTCTTTTTATAACTAATGGCATTTGATACGCAAGAACCGCTTGAATATATTCCTGTAAACCATCAGCTTGAAGCCCCGTTGACTGCCAGTTCCAAATTGCCTTATCTTCTGTTCCTGTTAAACCTGCATAAAGTACGCGGTAACAAAAAAGAGCTACCACATGATTCCAAGGGCCTGGGAAAATATAGCCTGTGTCCATTTGCAAAATGGCATTTGCATAGGCCTGATAATAAAAATGCCTCATAAAAGTTAAATCTTCATAACTTGCGCTTTCTGCATCGTATTCAGCAAAGCCTTTTATGCTACCAAGATTCCAACCGCTACCCCCCATAAGACCTGCCCCTAAAACCAAAAAGGGAAAGGGTGTATACTTAGCAGACACAGAAGGCATTAGGGAAAGGGGGGTAATCTGAAAAGAAAAAGTAAGGTTTGTTTTCGCTTTTGGAATAATATACGAGGCATTTAAAGACAGGGCAGCTTCTATAGTTGAATAGGGACCTGTAATAGGTGCATAATGACTTTCATCTTCTGAGCTGATATAATCACTTTCAAAATCGTAAGCCCCATTAAAGTCAGCTGAAAATTCAAAATGATTGCTTTCACTTTCACCTGTCAGAAAAGAAAAACTTGTAAAAATCAGCAAAAAAAGGCCTAGTGTTTTTTTATAAAACATACAGAATATTCTCCATTAGATTAGTGACTGCGCTAAAGCAATAATTCCTTGTTCACCCCCACTACACAAGGCACTTGCAAAAGGGCGACCTAGTAAAACAGACGAGGCTCCTAATCTTGCAGCTAAGTGCAAGTGTTTTTTGTTTCTAATGCCACCGTCTATCCAAATTTCGCTACAGTTATTTTTTATAAAACCCCGGTTCTCCCTTAGGAAAGCCCCAGTGCTCCCTTTTTCAGTTTCAACCCTGCCCCCATGATTTGATACGTAAACCACATCAGGCTTAACTTCTTTTACAAGCTCAAGGTCTTCTTTTGTAAAAACACCCTTTATCACAAAGGGGATCCCCTTAGATGAAAGGAATTTCTTTATACTAAGCATCTGTGCAGGGGTCTTTTTTTCTAGATGAACAAGATTTCTCATCGTTACAATATTGTAACTGTCAATATCAATGCCACAAAAGTCAGCTACATCTTGCGCCCATTCAAAACGTTCAAAAATTCTTTCATCAGGATAAGGCTTTATAAAAACAGAAGCCTTTGTTTTACAAGAGTGCGCAGCTTCAATTCCATAAAGAAGCTTAAAGTCAGGGGTTCCGTCTCCTAAACTGATTTTCACCCCTGCCTTGCAGCAGGCTGAAACCAGGTCAGAATAAAAAAGCTTTTCATCGCTATAACCGACATTTTCTACAGCCCCCGTCATGGGACCAAGCCGTACCTGTGGAAGAGGGCCATCATATTCTGCAAAAGAAGAACTTTCACATTCCTTGTTCCAGAAATCACAATTGAGCAAAAAATTACAACTTTGCATAGGGCCACCCATGCCGGGCATTTGACCAATGCAGCCCTTACCATCACAAACAGGGCAAAAATTACACTTAAAAGAAGACATAATTCCTTAATCTCCCAGGCAGGTGCCTAATTCTTTGGCAACCTTTATCATCGGGTCATTCAGGGGAACTTTTTTCACAAGCCCCGCAACTTCGTGCAAGGGAACGCCAACAATCTGATTTTTTTGTAGGGCAACCAACTTGCCGAAATCGCCTTTGGCAAGAAAATGGGCGGCTTCTGTTCCAAACCTTGTGGCAAGCACCCTGTCGTAAGCAGAAGGTGTCCCTCCCCTTTGCAAATAGCCCAAAACTGTAACCCTGCTTTCAAGCCCCGTAACTTCCTCAAGCTCATGGGCAACCCTATAAGCTATTGAATAAGGCATACTGGCTCTGGCCTTCTTAAATGCCTTTTTATCTAGTTTGGCTTCTTCCTTTGACAAGGCTCCTTCTGCAACAACAACAATAGAAAAATTCTTTCCGGCATCCCGCCTTTCTTTTATTTTGTTTGCAACAGATTTTATATCGTAGGGAATTTCAGGAATAAGGACAACGTCTCCCCCTCCTGCTATGCCTGAATACAAGCCCAACCAGCCAGCCTTGTGCCCCATAACTTCTATTACCATTATGCGGCTATGGCTATGGGCCGTAGAATGAAGCCTATCTATGGCATCCGTTGCCACGTCAAGGGCTGTATGAAAACCAAAGGTAATATCTGTTTTTACAATATCATTGTCAATTGTTTTTGGCAGCCCTATAACATTCAACCCTTCATCAGCAAGAAGGCTTGCCGTAGAGTTCGTGCCGTTTCCGCCTATGCAGACAAGGGCATCTAGCTTCCATTTTTTATAATTCTTTTTTATAGCTTCTATGGGAAGGAGTCCTGTTTTAGGATCTACTTGAGGATTCTTAAAAGGTTTGTCTCGTGCAGTTCCTAGTATGGTCCCACCAACTGTTAAAAGGCCTACTAAATCTTCTTGTTCAAGGGTAAACATATCACCTTGGACAAGCCCCCTGTAACCGTTACGGATTCCAACAGCTTTCATACCATATTGAATTCTGGCAGTTCTGCATACAGCACGGATTGCGGCATTTAACCCCGGGGCATCTCCCCCGCTGGTCAATATGCCGAAAGTCTTGACTTTAGAACTTTGCATGTGCCCATTATAGCAGAAAGCTATAGGGATTTTCAAGACTATGTGGAAATTTTACCTACTGTACAGTAGGTAAAGGGCTTGACAAAGCCCTTTACCGCAAATCCTCGTTTTACTCGGATTTGCGGTAAATTTTTAATTTTAGAAGGTAAGAAGGTAAATCGATGAAATTAAAACTATTCTTTCTAAGTTTTCTAATTATCCTTTCTACTGCTTTTGCATTCTCTCAAGGAACTGGTCAAGATGTGTTTTCTCAAAAATCTAATCAAGCAAAAGGGGAAGATGCACTAGAAAAAACAGACATGCCTTTTAAAACATATAAAGGAGTGCCTATTTTTTCTTATAATAACCTTGCAAAACTTCATCAGATGAAAAAAGATAATAAAATACCAAAATTATCATCAGGTGAATTATACGATATTTTCAACTCAATTTCAGAAAAGTATAGCGGTAACACACTTATGAAAGATAAAAAACTAAAAGAATTGGAATATTCTCCTATAATTATAACTGGATTCATAGAAAGAGTCGAAAAAAATTATTTGACTAACAACTACGAAGTCAGTTTATCAGTTCCACGTAAATGGGCTTTATTGGATTTAAAAATAGAGTATTCTTCAAATATTTCTCCCGCCATGGTTAATGAACTCATGCTTTTAAAAAAAGGAGATTATTTTGAAACTTTAGTTTTAACAAGCGATATATATACAGTTGTATACGTTCCTGTTTGGAATTCAAATGGAACTTTACGTACAGAACCATAAAATTATTTTTCAAACTGAATCGCTAGAAGAAACACTACATAAATTAGCAGAATCGAATTGCAAGATTCCAAAACCTAAAAGTGATAAGGAATTTAGGATACTTAGGATTGGCAGAAGGAGAAATCAAGACGCTATCATTTATTCAATTCCAAACAATAAAGATGAAAATCAACACTATGAAAAAGGTATAACATTTTCAGAATTTCGCAAAGCACTTATTGAACTCCAAGCAAATGGTTGTATAACTCGCGATTGGTTCAATAAAAACTTACAAGAATGTGCATCTGAAGGAACTTGCAATTTTACAAGCCTATGCGGAATTCTTGAATTATTAGGTTATTGCGAATATACAGGAAGGGGAAAATACGAGGTTTTAAAGAAATGAAGAACAAAATCTTATTATTATTATCTTTAGTTTTTATTTTTCATAATATTTTTGCTGAAGAACTTTGGAATGACTTTACAGATGATATGACAGAAGAAGAAGTTATAAAAAAAGCAAAAAGTGATTTTAATCTTGATACATATTCCATACAAATACAAGAAAGGCAATACTTTTCTAACTTAAAAATTAATATATTTTCAGGAAACCAGGAACAAAGGAATGATAAGTTTATGTTGCCAGATACAGTAATCGAATGTTCTGCTTATATAGCACCTTTTGACGAAAACGATACATTTGGCAATATAAGATTCTACCTTTTTAATGACAAGCTTTATGCTGTCTATATACGAGTTGACCAAAGTATTGCGAAAGAATTTGTTCAAAAAGCAACAGATGTATATGGTAAAAAATATACAAAAATAGACGATTATAGCCCGGCAGAAAAAGTACTTTTTGTAAAAATACCTGCAACGCACACATATTTTAGGAATTGGGATTTTAACAACAAAGAAATATTTATTAGACTTCCAGATGAGGGGACCACTAATTGGGATACCCACTATGCGGAGTTATATGTAATATCAAAAAACCACTATGAGGATTATAAAGCAGAGATAAAGCGCAGAAATGACACTCAAAAACAAAAAGAAGCAGATGAAAAACAAAACAAAATAGATAGCATAAAATTTTAGTAAGTACCTTGACATAAAACTAATATTTATGTTATTATCCTTCTACATCGCTTTCAAATGCGCGACTAGCTCAGATGGTTAGAGCATCACGTTGACATCGTGGGGGTCACTAGTTCGATTCTAGTGCCGCGCATTGGAAAGCGGTGTTTTTTTTGCCCTAGCACTTAAACATATCAGCAATTTCAACAAGCGTTACGGCATTT
This sequence comes from uncultured Treponema sp., assembly GCA_905236465.1. Classification (GTDB taxonomy): domain Bacteria; phylum Spirochaetota; class Spirochaetia; order Treponematales; family Treponemataceae; genus Treponema_D. Next base: position 24,461 of record CAJOQA010000244.1, on the reverse strand, counting down.
GAAGAGTGTGCGTCTTGAACTTTCGCTTTCGGTGCCCGGAACGCATTTTTTTTACAAGCCGGATTGCCTGCAAAGTCGAAAGATATTTTGAGCATTAAAGGACGCCTCCAGCGTTGACTGGGAAGCCCTGACAAAATTGCTGACAAAAAATTAGAAATGTGCTATAATTATCCGCTATGCAAAGCGATAATCCTTTAATAGTACAATCAGATAGAACCCTTCTCTTAGATATCCACGCGCCTTTGTCGCAGGACTGTCGCAATGCGCTTATTCCCTTTGCAGAACTTATAAGTTCTCCAGAGCACCTGCACACTTACGCGCTTACCCCCTTGTCCTTGTGGAATGCCGCCAGTGCAGGTTTTACTAGCGGGCAAGCAATAGAAGTGCTAAAAAAATATTCCCGCTACGACCTTCCCCAAAGTGTCGTTGTCTGGATTCAAGAGACCGCTGACCGTTTTGGAAAACTCCGTCTTGTTCCAGGTCCGGTCCGCAAAAGTGACACGGGTATTAATGAAGAGTTTTTATACCTTGTAAGCACATCACCTTACGTCTACAAAGAAATAAGCTGTAATCCAATAGCAAAGAAACTACTCAATCCCACAAACTATAGCACAGAAGGGATTCCTGAAAATGCAGCAGAGCTAACAGAAGATGAAAAAAAGTATTGCTTTTTACTGAACCTTACGGACAGGGGAACCGTAAAACAAAACCTGCTAAAAATCGGCTGGCCAGTAAAAGATGATGTCCCCTTAGGGCAGGGGGCCCCCCTTGAATTTCAGCTAAGGGAAAAAACTGGCAGTGGGAAAAATTTCCAAATCAGGAAATATCAGGAAGAAGCCGCAAAGGCCCTATTGGGTAACGGTGGGGCAGGAACAGGGTTTGGCACCATTGTTCTTCCCTGTGGGGCAGGAAAAACAATAGTCGGAATGGAAGTAATGTCCCTTTTGCAGACAGAAACCCTTATCATAACAACCAATATCTCGGCGGTCCACCAATGGATAGAGGAGTTGCTTGACAAAACATCTTTGCAAAAAGACCAGATTGCCGAGTACACGGGAGAAAACAAGACAATACTTCCTGTTACGGTTGCAACCTACCAAATACTAACTTGGCGGCCGGACAAGGATGGCCCCTACCCCCACTTTTCACTTTTTAGGCAAAGAAAATGGGGGCTTATTATTTACGACGAAGTACACATGCTTCCTGCCCCAGTTTTCCGTGTAGTCGCAGAGCTTCAAGCTGTACGGCGACTTGGGCTTACCGCTACATTAGTCAGGGAAGATGGCTGTGAAGGCTACGTTTTTTCTCTTGTAGGCCCTAAGCGTTACGATGTCCCATGGAAAGAGCTAGAACATTCAGGCTGGATAGCAAGTGCCCAATGTATAGAAGTCCGCCTGAATTTACCAGAAGACCAGGAAATTGAATATGCCGTTGCAAACCAAAGGAGCAAGCATAAAATCGCCAGCGTCAATCCGCTAAAAGAAGAAGTCACCTTGCAGCTGGTAAAAAAATTCAAAGATGACAAGATACTTGTCATTGGCCAGTACCTTGACCAGCTGAATGCGCTTGCAAAACTTCTTGAAGCTCCAATCATAACAGGCAAGACTCCCAATGCAGAAAGGGATAAAATTTATTCTGACTTTAGAAATAGCACAATCAGACTTTTAGTCGTAAGTAAGGTTGCAAACTTTGCAATAGACTTACCAGATGCAAGTATGGCTATTCAGGTAAGCGGAACATTTGGTTCTAGGCAAGAAGAGGCCCAAAGACTTGGCCGTATATTGCGCCCAAAGGAAAGAACATCTAGATTCTTTACCCTGATCACAAAAAATACAGTGGAAGAGGACTTTGGCAGCAACAGGCAAAAGTTTCTTGCAGAGCAGGGCTATTCATACAGAATAATCCGTTACAATGATGAATCTAGTTTTGACGAGCTGGAAGAAAAAGCGAGGTTAGAATGAACATCAGTCCAAAAGCACAGCGCGTAATTGATTGGCGTGAAAGCATGGCAATTTTAAATGATGACTTTTTCTTTGAGATTGCAAGGATGTATTTAGGAGAAATAAAAACTCCTTTCAACAAGACAGACCTCATAGAAAGAATCTCCGCTTTTTTACGCAAAGAAGAGAACAAGGCAAAAATAATCAGCCTGCTTTCAAATCAAGATTTAAAAATCCTTTTGCTTGTAAAAACCATTCCTTCATGTACACGGGAAAACATTCTTTCTTTCTTAAAGGAGGAGGAAAAGAATTCCGCTATTATATTCCAGCAAATATTAAACTTAGAAGAACGACTTTTACTTTTTTCTTTTTCAGATAAAAAAAATAGAACAGAATCTATAAGAATAAACCCCTTATTGGAAAATGAAATTTTTCCCCTGCTAGAAAAAAACATCCTCTTTCCGCCTTCTAACACAGAAGATTTAAAAAGTTCAGAAGACTATATAAGCCCTTCTTTTTTAGCAGCCTACACCTCTTTTGTTCTTACCCACAGCGACCTGCTAAAAAATGATGGCAGCTTAAAAAAACATGCTACAAAAGAAGCTCAAGAAATTTTTGCAGACAAGGCTGGCATAATAGAACTTTTATCCAAAGCATTTTTAAACCTCCAGCTTATTCATCAAAATGACAAGGGGGTCTTTGCGGACTACGAAAGGCTAGAGCTTTTTGCAAAGAAAAAAGAGCTTGAACAAGTTCTATACATTGCAACCGCTGCCGCAGGACATTTTTCAAGAAGAGAGTTACAAAGCAGGACTCAAAATCTTTTTGATACATTGAATGCCCTGCCCCCCTACGGGATTTCCTTAAAAAACATCAGCAAACTTTCACTCCTTTTAAAAATGGAAAAATCAGAAGGAGGAATTGACTTTCCCTCCCGCTTCAGCCTGCTAATGCAAAAACATTCAGAAGATCAAGACCTGCAAGACAGTGGCATAATGGAATACATAGCGGAAAACGCAAATGCTTTAGGGCTTCTTGTCCCCTGCGGAAAAAATAGTCAGGGAGAGCCCCTTTACTTGGCAAACAAAAAAATTCTTTCGGCAACTTCTATTACACCACCTGCAGAAAAGAAAAAGTGCCTGAGCATAGATGCAGGTTTTTCAATTACAATAATGCCCAGTCTTTCTCTTACCCAACTGCTCCCCCTTATGCTCTTTCTTGATATAAAGCATTACGACACAGCCGCAGTTTTTGAGATTAACCGAAAAAGCGTAATCCGTGCATTTGACAGGGGGCTACAATGCAAGGATATTACAAAAGAACTTGAAAAAAATTCAGACTTTAGCTTGCCTCAAAATCTTGTGTTTTCACTTGATGAATGGCAGTCTTCATATAACTCCGCAACCTTGTATAAGGGCTATGTTCTAAAAATAAAAGAAGAGCATGCGGCCCGTATAAAAAAGAGCCCTAGTATTGCAAAAAAAATTCAAGAAGAACTGGCACCTGGGGTTTTCCTCTTCAACTTTGAAAGTGATGACGAGGCAGAGCAGGTGCTTAGCAAAATTGGCCTGGACTATATAGGAAAAGTAAGGCAGGCAGAAAATCAGGCACAGCCCGCAGACCTTCCCGTCCTGAATTTAATCTTACCCCTTGGCAGAGAGAATAAAGAAGAGGCAAAATATAAGCCTGTCTCAGAAAAGGCTCAGGATGACTTTCTTGAAGCAATGAAAAAGAATCTTGAGGGAATGAAAATGTCTCAAGATCAAAAAGAAGGTCTTTTAAACCGCATTGACCGAAAAGTTGTTATAAACGAAAATCAGCTAGTGGCCTCAAGCGTGCGCTTTGAAAAACTAGAAGCTGGCGGACTTGATTATGCAGGCAAAATTCATGTAGCAGAAAATGCACTTTCTAGCAATGTCTACCTTGAAATTACAGTTTCAGACCGCCCACTTCCCTTTGTATGCCGCCCAAAGGCCCTAAGCAAAAAACCTGGGGAAGCTGAAATTACAATTGTAACGGAAGACAGTCAACAAGAGGAAACTATTCCTATAAAGGCAATAGTTCACATAAAACGGCTTAGATTTAGGACTTAGCATTTTCATTAAGAAAGGCTTTTTCTTCAGCAGACCAATCCTCTTTTTCTATGTCAAAGTAAGTCAGACCTATCAGTTTCATTCCATTTAAAAAATCAAGCTGTATATTAACACGATGGTTTCTGCGGTTAACAGAAGTTATTTTTCCACTCAGATTCTTAAAGGGACCGTCTACTATTACTATGCGGTCATTTTCGTTGAACTTTGCTCGAACAAATTTAAGTGTATTTCCACTATTAATAAGTTCTCGGACTATATCCTCATCTCGCCCTTTTAAAAAACTAGGCTCAAAGGAATTGGGAAGGTAGCGAAAAACACCGTCAGTCCTAAGCAAGTATCCTAAATCCCGTGGCTCCTCACAATCAGTCATCAAAAATAAATAACCAGGAAAAAGTGCAACGTCATACATCTTTCCATTTTTGAGTCTCATAAGCTTTTTAAAAAGATGAATAGTCCCTTTTACCTTGCAATCTTCAGCTTCAAGCTTCTCTTCAAGCAGTTTTTTTACCTGATCTTCTTTACTTGTCTGTACTGCCAAACAATAAAACTTCATTTACTTGCAGCCGAGCCTTCATCAATGCTGATTTTTCCCATAGCTTTAAGTTATCACAATTGCTTATTTATTGCAATAACAAGACTTCATGCTTGACGGGAAGGCAATAATGTGGAATAATTCAAAAGAATTCACCTTAAGGAGAAATAATATGGTTGCCCTGATTGTTGGAATCTTGATGATTGCTTTTTGTGTTTTTTCATGTTTACCCATGGGACTTGGCTGGGGCTGTGACATAATTGCTTTTTTAAAGGGGTGTGCCCCTGTTCTTGCAGCCTTTATCGGACTTGTTGCAATTTTCATTGGAATGGCTGACATAAAAGACAAGAGGGAAGCAAAAAAAGAAGAGCAGGCTTCAGAACAAGAAGCAAAAAAGTAAAATTCATATTGACCAAAGAGCTTAAACTGTGATATATTAACTTACCCCGTATATATTGTTTTGGCAACTGCTCATTGTCAAAAAAACATTTCGTGTTAGATGCAAAACAGGGAATGTAAAGTTTTATTAGTAGGTATATATACATGAAAACCATTTTTGCTAAAGAAAGCGAACTTAAGAACAACTGGTACATCATCGATGCATCAGGAAAGACTCTTGGACGCGTTGCTTCAAAAGTAGCAAGCGTTTTGCGCGGAAAGAACAAGGCTTCTTATGAGCCAAATTCTATTTGTGGCGACTGCGTAGTAATCATCAATGCAGAAAAGATTGAAGTTTCTGGTAAGAAGCATTCTGATATGCTTTACCGCCACTACACAGGTTTTGTTGGTGGACTTCGTTCTTACTCTTTTGACACACTTATCGCTAAGCACCCCACAGACCCCTTAAGAAGAACTATTGCTGGTATGTTGCCACACAACCGTCTTGGCCGCAAACTTATCAATAACGTAAAGATTTATGCTGGCGCAGAGCATCCTCATGCAGCTCAGAAACCTCAGCCTTTGGATGTGTAAGATAGGAGTTTAAGATGGCAGGAATTAGAAATATAGCAATTGGAACAGGAAGAAGAAAGACTTCAGTAGCTCGTGTTTTCTTGCGCGAAGGTTCTGGTAAGATTGTAGTTAACGGAAAGGAACTTAAAGATTACTTTGCAACTGAATCACAGGTTCGCACAGTAAGGCAGCCACTTTTAGTTACTTCAAACGATGGAAAATACGATATACTTATCAACGTATATGGCGGTGGTCTTAACGGACAGGCAGGTGCTTGTCTGCACGGACTTTCACGCGCACTTACACAGGTAGATCCAAACAGCCGCACATCACTTAAGGCTAACGGTTACCTGACACGCGATTCTCGCATGGTCGAACGCAAAAAGTACGGTCAGCGTGGAGCACGCAGAAGATTCCAGTTCAGCAAGCGCTAAGTTTACACTTACACATTTGCTTTTACTTGGAGCAGAGCAGGTTCGGTCTGGGGTTTACAAACTGACACCAGATTCAGGACCTGCATTTTTTTTGCGAGCACACTATCTTTCTCTTGTAGCAGAAGAATCGCTAGTTGCCATTGATGGCGGTTTAGGGACTAATGATTCCCTCTTTAATGCTTCTCAGAAGTTTAAAAAAGGTGACAAGGGCTTTTTTACAGAAGAGGAAAGCGTCGACATTCTTAATGCAGCCTTAATATATTCTGCCGAAAATGCAGCAATGACCTATCTTGGCAGGGCAGAACATTGCAGGGCCGGATTAAAGCAAAAACTTTTGAAAAAAAATATAGCTGCAAATGCAATCGATTCAGCTTTAGATTATCTTGAATCTGTGGGTTACCTAAGTGATTTACGCTTTGCCCAGGTTTGGCTTAGCAGCCGCTACATTGACCACGCAGAAGGCCGCATTAAGCTAAGCGGTGAACTTGCCAAACGGGGCATAAACAGACAAGTTGCAAAAGCAGCCCTTGATGACTTTTTTTCAAGGAGAAGTGAAGAAGAAATTTGCAAAAGAGCTGTAAAAAAACTTTCAAAAAGTACTTATTCTAAAGAGAAACTTATTGCCTCCCTTAGGAGACTGGGCTTTTCTAGCAAAAGCATAAAAAAAGCCATAAACGGTAAAGGCAATTCTTAAATATCAATTTTCTCTAGTCCCTCTAGTCATTTTTTTTTACTTATGATATACTTTTAATAGGAATATTATTTATGGCTAGAAACAAGAAAATGTCAGACAAACCAGTTGTGTTTTCAGCCCTGGAAGTCGCAAATATTTGCGGTGTTGTAAACCAGACTGCCATAAACTGGATACGCAATAATTATATGAAGGCTTTTAAGACTCCCGGGGGTCAGTATAGGGTTTACCCAGAAGACCTTATAGAGTTTATGGAAAAGCGTAGTATGCGTATTCCGCCAGACTTACTTGACTGCTGCAAAGATAAAGTTGTTGTTCCCCCACGTACAGTTTTGATTGTAGATGATGACAGGGCACTGAACGATGTAATAGCTAAGTATTTAAGCAAACACTGTACGGGCATTCAGGTTTTCCAAGCTTACGATGGTTTTGACGCAGGAACCCAACTAGTTATAAAGCAGCCCAAGACCGTTATTTTGGATTTGGATTTACCGGGAATAGACGGATTAAAGTTGTGCCACAGAATAAAAGAAAGCGAGGCCTTTGGTAAGCCTGCAATCCTAGTAGTAACAGGCCTTCAAGACGAGAATGTTGAAAATGAATGTAGGCAGTTGGGAGTAGAACGCTTTTTCAAGAAACCCCTTCAGATGGAAGAACTATCTAAAGCAGTAAATTCTGTAGTAGTACAAGAGGAAAATGTACCATCAGTTGAAGAATAAGGGCAACACTAAAAATCATACTTGCTGTGTTACCCTAAACATATCTGTAGCCTATTGATAGTCGGCTAAAAGCCTTCGTAATAATAAGCTGGGAAGGGAACTTTTCTTTCAACTTTATCCTCTACAATCTTTGGTAGGGTAAAACTTCCGCCTGCCTTCAAATTCCTTATAAAAGAAGATGCTCCCGTAAGATAGCTGTAAAAGGTTTCTGGAGGTTGATAAGCAAAGTCTTCTACAGGAATTGGATTTTGCTCACTTTTGTATTCATCATTATTCATGCTAGAAATACACTCATCATAGGAAACAATTTCATCAACCAAGCCATTTTCTTTAGCCTGCTTTGCGGTATATATGCGGCCATCAGCTAAGGCCACAACCTTATCAGAAGGAAGGCCCCTACTCTTGCTTACAATAAGGGTAAACTGCTCATAACATTCATCAGCTATGGATTGCATGATTGACCGCTGTTCTTCTGTAATCGGGAAGTCAAGGGAACCCATTGTTTTGTTGCGCCCAGCGTGTATTGTCTCTGATTTTATACCAACTTTTTCCATAAGACCTGTTGCATCAACAAACTGACCCGCTATTACACCAATGCTACCTGTGAGGGTATTGCGATTGGCAAAAATTTTGTCGGCGGCACAAGCGATATAATAACCGCCACTTGCCGCAAGGGGGCCCATATAGGCATAAATCTTTTTTCCGCTAGACTTGTAGTCAAGCAAGGCCAGGTAGGCTTCATCTGCCTGATAAACAGCTCCCCCTGGGGAATTTATAAAAAGAACTATACCCCGATTGTCTTTGTCATCCTTTAGCTTTTCTATTGTTTTTAAAAGCCATGATTGGTTGTAAGTCTGATTTCCTTCTTCTATTACACCAGTGATAAAAATTCTTGCTAAATATTCTTGGCCTGCTCGATGGACAAAAACTGACTCTTCTTCTTTATTAGAACCAAAGAACTTAAGGGCTCTTGCGGCGGTGCTTTCTGTTGTTTTAACAGGACTTGTCTCTTGCCCATCATTAGAAAGTCTCCTGAATAAAAGAAGAACTGTACAAATTATAACCAGAGTAAAAATAAATTTACCGCTGCTTCTAGGTTTTCTTGACATAAATTACACTCCTTTTTGAACTCACTTTAATTATAAAAATCTTGAGGGTCTAAGTTTCCGTTTTTTAATGCTTGATCAACCATAAACTGATAGGCATAAACGAAGGCTGTTTTTTTGTAGGGCCTTACCCAAAGCTGCAAAAGGCCGGCAGTAAAGAGGGAAAGGATATCCCAAAGCAAAAAGGATACATACATAAAAAACAAGTCAGTCTTGTGGCCCCTTGTTATTATTATGCTTATCCGCATAGCCTGCGTTACCTTCATTTCTGGATAATCGGATAAGAGATAATTCATCTGCGAATAGGCTATTGCCTTTACAAAGCCAGGGATTACAAAAAGGCACATCCAAAGTGCAATCCACAGCCTGCTCCACAAGCGGGATAAAAAGCCCTTTACCCAAAAGGAAAAACCTTCTATAAAAACAGAAAAACCCAATTCTTGCCTGCTAGATGTAAGTTTTATATAAAAGCGGGTTTCGGCAAGTGAAAGGGTACCTAACACAAAATATACTACTGCAAGGATGAAAAAAGAAGATTTTCCAAAAGCAGCAGAGGAATTTTTTACGTAAGATGTAAGGTTTTTAGCATTGATGGCAGCTTCTATTAAGAGGACCGCAAAGGTTACTAAAATTGCAGATTCCCACCTGCCCTTCAGGCTTTCAAGCGCACGTTTTTTATAAATTTTTCTAGTAAACATAGCACCATATACTTTACACTAGTAATAAAAACACTGCAAGTAGTTTATCACCTAGCAATCTCATCAGCAATCAGGGTCAAAGAAAACTTCAATATGAAACTTAAAGTCTTCAATGGTCATATCAAGCATATCTTGAGGGCTGTAAGTTTTGCTTAGGTCAAAAAGAACTTGTGCATAATTGCAGGCAGGAATATCAGCTAAGTCGGGGCTGTTAAAAATTCCTGTAGAAAATAAAAGTTGATTGCCCCTATCTTCTATTTTTTCTTGGGTAGCATAAATATTTCTTTGAATATGGGAAATTCTTGTTGAGATTTTTTCCTGGGTCTCGGAATCAAGGTCCCAAGAATTTTCCCTGGGGCTACAAATCAGGCAGGCATCTATTACGTATTCTTTATAGAGCTCCATCCCTTTTTCTGCGCCAGAATCAAAATCTTGCTTTAAAAGCTGAACCTTGTCATAAAGTTCATTCATTTTTTTATTTATTTTCAAAAGTAAATCTTTTATTTTTTCTGTATTCATTGGTGTCCAAACAAAAGAACTGATAAGTTTTTCGTAACGGTCAGCAATTTCATCTTTATAATCTTCTTCCATAGGGCGATTGTAGCATGAAAAAAATAAATTTGCTATAATCACCCTATGATAGAAATTGAATTAAAAGCCAGGGTTTCAAACAGGCTTAATCTTATAAATGTTTTAGATGAAAAAGCAACATTCGTTCAAAAAGTTTCGCGCGATGATATCTATTACAAAAGCCCAGCACAAGTAGCAAACAAAATAAGAATCCGCACAGAAAAAAAAGAAATAGATGGTAAAAGTGAAGAATCATATTTAGTAACATATAAAAAAAAGGAAAACAGGCAGGGAGCAGCTGGAACCATTACAGAAGTAAATGAAGAACACGAATGTACTATTTCAGATCCAAAAGTGTTTCAACTTTTTCTAGAAGATTCAGCTTTCACAGTTGACCTTACAAAACACAAGGATGTAATGGATTGGTCTTATACCTTTGATTCAGAAGGAAAAACCTTAACTGCAAATCTTGAGCTTTGCAATATCCCACCCCTTGGAGATTTTTTAGAAATTGAAATTCTTTCCCCCACCGACGAGGAAAAGACTGTAAAGTTTTTACAAACAAAACTTTTGGAAATTCTTTTAATGGTTGGGCTTAGCAAAGAAGATATTGAAACAAGATATTACAGCGAGCTCTTAAAGTCTCGGCTCCCTTGATTTTATACAAGCATTATGATACTATATAGAGTATTATTTAGCAGCTGATTGCGAGGTAAAAATGAACAGACCGCAAATATGCCTTACCCTTACGGGCAAAACGTTGTCGCAAAACTTGGAGACACTAAACAAATACCGCTCTTACGTAGATATGGCAGAACTTAGGTGCGACCTGCTTGACGAAGATGAAAGGATGTTCATCCGCCGTTTTCCCCACATGGCTGGTATTCCCTGCGTGCTTACTATAAGGCGCAGAGTTGACGGGGGTGCTTATCTTGAAGGAGAAGCTAGCAGAACTATTTTGTTTGCCCGAGCACTATCCTTTGCAGATTCTAATCCCGACAACAATTTTAAATACGTAGATTTTGAAGAAGACTTTCATATTCCTAGCCTACAAGAAGCAGCCCTTGCTTATGGAACAAAAATAATCAGAAGCTTTCACGATATGGAAAATCCTGTAAATAATATAGCAGCCCGCTTAGAGATGCTTAATACAACAGGTTTTGAAATTCCCAAAATAACCTTTATGCCCCATACGCTTGAGGATGTTACAAGCCTTTTTAAACAGGCAGCTAGGCTAAGGGACAATAACCACATTTTACTTGCTATGGGTCCCTTGGGCTTGCCAACTAGAATCCTTGGAGCTAAGCTAAAAAATTACCTGACTTTTGCCTCTGCTCCTGAAGCAGCACAAAATCTGCCAGGGCTTAATCATCTAGACCCAATTACACTTGCAGAAACCTATCACTTTAAGTCAATAAACGAAAGCACTAGGCTTTTTGGAATAACAGGCTGGCCCTTAGCGGCAACATCAAGCCCTCAACTGCATAACAAGGGCTTTGAGGAACACAATATGAACAGTGTCTACGTTCCGGTAAGGGCAGAACGCTTTAAGGAAGCTCTTTCTTTTGCAGACAGTGTGGGACTGGAAGGGATGTCTGTTACCATACCCCACAAGAGGGATGTTCTTAGCGAGATTAAGGACATAGACCCCATAGCCCGTGATATCGATGCTTGCAACACAATAGTCAAATATGAAAACAGCTGGCACGGTTTTAACACTGATGTCACAGGCTTTACACGGGCACTTTTGGAATTTACGGGAACTAAAAATCTTGCGAGAAAAAAAGTGGCAATAATTGGGGCAGGAGGTGCTTCCCATGCTATTGCCTATGCAATAAAAAAGCTTCATGGTTCGGCTTGTATTTTTAACAGGACTTTGCCAAAGGCAAAACTACTTGCTGAAAAGTATGGCTTTAAGTCTGCCCCGCTTGTACCGGAATCCCTTTCACTGCTGCGGAAGTATAACGATATAATAATTCAAACAACATCTAAGGGAATGAACGGGCTGCCCCCTTCCACTGAAGACAATGACCCCCTTTACTTTTATGACTTTAACGGAAAAGAACTTTTATTTGACATAATTTATGTTCCGTCCGTAACTCCCATAATGGCAAGGGCATCACAATCAGGTTGTAAGGTCTGTAACGGTTACTTGATGCTAAAATACCAGGGTTATGAGCAGTTTGAACTTTTTACAGGTGAAAGATATTAGAGTTTCTCAATAATACTTTAGTTTTATATGGAGGATAAGAAAATGGCACTTTCAAAGGATGAACAAAAAAAACTTGCTGCCCGCACAGCTGTAGATGAACTTATAAAAAGCGGTAAAATTTTTAGCGGAATGAAAATAGGGCTAGGCACAGGCTCAACGGCTATGCCGGCAGTTGAACGCCTTGCAGAAAGAATAAAAGATGGAAGTCTTTCAGATATAAAAGCCGTTGCAACAAGTTTTCAAACAACACTTGCCTGCGAAAAACTCGGCATTCCCGCCTTCAGCATGAACGACAAAATAATTGCAGGGCAGCTTGACCTTGCCATAGACGGAGCTGATGAAATAGGACCAAAAAAGTCTTTAATAAAGGGCGGCGGGGCTGCTCTCTTGCGGGAAAAAATAATAGCTTACAATGCAAAGCATTTTGTTATTGTAGCTGATGAATCTAAAGTAGTAAAAGACCACGGAACAAAATTCCCCCTTCCTGTTGAAATAATAAATGAAGCGAGAATCCCTGTGGAGAATGCACTAAAAGCTCTAGGTGCTAAGTGCACCCTTAGGGAGGGAATCCGCAAAGCAGGGCCTGTTATTACCGACAATGGAAATATGATTATTGACTGCGTATGGGACAAAAGCGTAGAGCCTATAGAAATGGAAGAAAAAATCAATGCCATTACAGGGGTTGTTGAATGTGGTTTCTTCACAAAGATTTCGGTAACAGCCTTTGTTGCCCATAGCGACGGAAGCGTTGACGAACTCTAATTCATCTAGGATAAAAAACTTTTATTAACTCGCTTCTGCCCGCCGTCTTTAATGCTTCTATTACAAGATGGCGGTTTTCATTTTTATTGAATTGCAACAAAGCTCTTTGCAGCCGCCTTTCGTGTGCACCACGAGCAACGTACACTTTTTCAAAAGAACCGTCCGCATTTTTCTTGCGGGGGTTAAGTCCGGTCCAATACATGCAGGTGGAAAGGCTCCCTGGTGTCGGGTAAAAATCCTGAACTTGATCCGGAACAAAACCTGTCTTTTTTAAATAGAGGGCTACATCAATAGCTTCGTTAAGTCCTGCCCCTGGATGCGCACTTATATAATAGGGTACAAGATACTGCTTTTTCTTGAGTTCTGCATTTATGTTTTTATACTCTTGTGAAAACTCTTCATACACGGAATGCGTACTTTTTCTCATCAGGGCAAGAACTTTGTCATTGACATGTTCAGGGGCCACTTTTAGCTGACCGGAAATGTGGTCGCGGCAAAGCTCATACAAAAAACTTTTATCCTTGTCCATAAGCAGATAATCAAAACGCAGCCCCGAACGAATAAATACTTTCTTTACCTGGGGCAAAGCCTTTAGCTTTCTTAGCAAATCCAGGTAATCGCTATTGTCTACAACAAGATTTGGGCAGGGATTAGTTCCAAGGCAATCTCTGTCAGGGCAAGCACCGGAAATCTTTTGCTTGGGGCAGGCGTCTTTTCTGAAATTTGCAGTAGGTCCGCCTACATCATGTATGTACCCCTTGAAATCTGAATCTTGGACCATGCGTTTAGCTTCGCGTAAAAGACTTTCGTGGCTTCTTGACTGAATCCGCCTGCCCTGATGAAAAGTAATTGCGCAAAAAGAACAGGCACCAAAACAACCGCGGCAGCTTGTTAAGCTGAACTTAACTTCTGCAAGGGCTGGTACGCCAGTTTTTCCGTTAGCAGCCTTTTTATCATAACAGGGATGCCATTTTCTAGTAAAGGGCAGATCATAAATGGCATCAAATTCTTCCTGACTTAACGGCAAGGAGGCTTTTTCCTGAACGACAAAACGATTTTCAGCAGGCTCCACTAATGGATTAGCATTTATTGCATCCGTATTTCTTTCTTGAACTAAAAAAGACTCTGCAAACTTGTAATGGCTTTTTTCATCGCTGCCTTTTACTTCTTCAAAAGCAGGAAGCATTATTGCATCAGGAGGCAATTCATCTTTTTTTGAAGTAAACCAACAAGTTCCTCTAACTCCCCTTATTTGTCTTGCGGTAAAACCTTCCCTTAGTTTTTGTGCAATTTCTAGGATTGAATGTTCCCCCATCCCATACATGAGTAAGTCTGCCTTAGAGTCTAAAAGGATTGAATGCTTTACTGTATTTGACCAATAATCATAGTGACTGGTTCTACGAAGGGATGCTTCTATTCCGCCTATAAGGATATTGACGCCCTTGTAGGCTTGGCGAATTTTTGAGCAGTAATGGATAAGTGCCCTGTCTGGCCGGTGACCAGCCATGCCACCGTGAGCATAGGCATCTTCAGAGCGGGGCTTGTTGTTTGCAGTGTAGTTTGAGACCATACTGTCCATGGCTCCTGCACTTACCAAAAAGCCAAGTTTAGGTCTGCCAAGGGCTTTAAAACTTTCAAAAGAAGAACAGTCGGGCTGGGCTAGAATACCAACAGTGTAGCCTTTACTCTGCAAGAGACGGCCCAACAAGGCTGCTGCAAAGGAAGGATGATCTACATAAGCATCACCACTTACAAAAACAAAATCAAGCTCTTCTATTCCTCTCTTAGCAAGATCTTCTTTGCAAATTGGTAAGTATTCATCAGACAAGTTCGCAGTCCTCTACGTCGTCCTCGGCCTGAGCTGCTTCTTCTTGAGTTAAAGCTCCAGCCCTGTCGATTACAACCTCAACTTTTTCCCCTGACTTCTCATCAATTCCTTCAACTTGAAGAATACCGCTGGAGTCCATCTTAATCGTAACTTTTACCTTATCTCCCTTAATGTGAGAACCGACAAGTTTTAGTTTTGCAACGCCAAGTTCCACACAATTATCAGGATTTTCAGATTCACCTTCAAGCACACGAAGCAAGACCTCTTCCATGTTGTCTCTACCCAAAGGATATCGCTTTGTTTGCTCAGCAGGATAGGTAGTATTTTTTTCAAGCAACCTACTGACTACGGGGATGCCACCCCTACTTCCCTTTATTCCAATTGAAGCAGAAAGAACAGCTGTAGCAGATGCAATTTTTACTTCACTCCGCTCGCCACTTTCTTCAGCTTTTGTAATTCCGTCAAGCCAAACATCTTCTGCAATGTCATCGTTTCCGTCAGCTTCCCGCTCGTAAGCAGGCTTTTCTTTTAAAGTCCTTACGCTTGTTCCCCCGCAAAGGGTAAAAGCTTTTATGGCAGCACCTTCAGAAACACAAGCTTTGGGGTCAACAAGATGGATGTCTATCTCTTTGCCAGACCATTCTTTTAGGGCATCCTGAACACTTGTACAGTGGCTCATGCTACCTACCATTAAAATTGTATCGATGTCGCTCCAACTTTTTCCGGCCGCAGAAAGAACATTTTCTGTACAGGTCCTGCACTGGTCTGTAAGTCCCTGCGTAATTTCAGCAAAGTCCTTGCGGGACACAATCTCTGCAAGACTAGCCCCGCCATATTCCAAATGGTAAGTTGCGCTTGTATTCTTAGGAGAAAAAAGCTCCTTTTTTGCCCTTTCCACTTCTATGCGCAGATGACCAAAAGCCTTGTCAACCTCGCTTCCACGCTCATCGTAGAGGTCAACCCCAAACTTATTCATAAAAGAATCTACCACATGACTTATCATGTAGTCATCCCAGTCTTTACCACCTAGCCTGTGGTCCCCGTCAGTTGCAATCTGATCAACATGGCGACCATCTTCGGAATCTGTAATCTGCAAGACCGTAACATCAAAAGTTCCGCCACCTAAGTCAAAGACCAAAACAGTCTCGTCACTTTTTTTTGAGACAGCACTATAGCTTAGGGTTGCAGCTGTAGGTTCAGCTAAAACTTCAAGAATTTCAAGACCTGCAAGCTGACCTGCCATGCGGGTTGCATCCTTTTCCCTAGAACCAAAATATGCTGGGCAAGTTATTACGGCTTTTTTTACCGGCTGGCCCAAAACTTTTTCTGCATCAGCTTTCAGTTGCTTAAGGATATAGGCAGAGATTTCTTCAGGAGAAAATGTTTTGTCCCAAAAAACAAAGGGGTGATATTCACCAGTAGAAGAATCTTGGCGAACTTCTTCCTTATCTTTTCCCATTTCGCGCTTTACAAAAAGCACAAGATTTTTGGGATCTTCGTCGGACTTCTTTTTTGCCCTTTTGCCAACGATTACCTTGTTCTTTTCTGCAGTAAAATAAACAGCAGAAGGAGTTATAATCTCACCGTCTCTGTTAAGAAGAACTTTAGTCTTACCGCTTTCATCTATTGCAGTTACAGTGCAGTTTGTAGTTCCTAAATCTATACCGATTAATGGTTCCATAATTCTTTCCTAATTCTCAAACTTTCTAAGTATTGACTTTATCAGTCTTTCGCGGTTAGGAGCAATAGCAGCCCCATTACTGCGGGCATAATCATTAAGCTTCTTATCATCAAGGAAGTCCAAGGCTTCTTTTAATGAAATTCTTCTTGCAAGTTTTTCTGAGTCAGCGGCAGGGAGTATTTGCCTTTTTTCCCCGAAGAACTTTTCCCACAAGTCAAGCCTTTTTGTACCTTCGCACAAAGTAGTAATAATATAAAGAACTCTTTTTTGCTCAAGTGTCAAAGGCTGACTGTCATCAATTCCGTTCAAGGTATCTGCGGCACTGGCAACCGCTTGTATTCTTTCAACAGGAGGTCTAGTAGAAGTAGCAGTGGCATTAACCGTTGCAACCTTTTCTGCAACTACTGGTATAGGATTGAGGGCTGGAGTCGGTGCAAGTTTTGGGGCAGTTATTGTTGTAGCTATGGGTGCAGCTGCAAGGGTAGGTTCACTTACCTTAACAGAACTAGCGTTTCCTTCCTTCCAGTTATTTAGGGAAGTTTTTATGCTTGCATAGTTTTCAAGGTTCACCATCTTTTGAAACTTATCAGCAGAAAGATAGAGGTAGTCCTCAAAATAAATTTCAGAACCTAAAGTAAACTCTTCTGGAATTGTAACCTTTTTATCCAGAGTAACTTTCTGCATTTCTTCTTCAAGCAGGTCATCCTTGCCTAAACTGGGGTTAAGCATGATACGCTCTTTTGCCCACCAATCGCTTTCTGTTTGGAAAGAAGTCTTTAAGTTCAGCTCAGTTCGCTTTACCATTTCAGAAACTGCATTACGGGAGAAGATTCCGAATTGCTCAACATCTTCTTCCCGATTGCCAAATTGCTTTTCATAGCTTGCGGCTGCCACGTCTATGTGAGCAATAAACTTATCAGGATCTTTTGTAATAGCAACAAGGTCCCTGTCATTACCAGTCCACTTTTTAAAGATTGCTTGAACAGTTTCTTCAAGCTCAGACTTTTTACCTGGCCCAAAGTTGCGCTCTTTTATACGTTCCAAAAGTTCTGAATACTTCTTGTCTGAAAGTTCTGAAATAACATAATAGAAGGTATTTGCTTGCTCAATATACTTTATCTTAGATTCAATGTGTTTCTTCTTTTCTAGTAAAGCAGCCTGCATTTTCTTGACATTTTCAACTACATTTTTGCAGAAGCAAACAGGGTGGCGGGAATCAGAAGATGTATTTTGCCATTCAGACAAGAAAGACTTTGCAAGTTCCTTTTTTATAACAGCCTCAAGATATTTTTCAACCGGCAGTTTGAAAATTTCATTCTCAATAATCTTCTTGCGGATTGGAACTAAAATTGGAATTTTGTAGACAAAAGAATTTTGCAGCTTTTCGATTTTTTTCTCTATGGCCTCATATTCTTTTTCTAGATCTATATCCTCAGTTTCTTTTGCAAGAATTTTTTTTAGGCTTTCAGCCCACCCTTCAAAGCGTGACTGCAAAGATTCCAAATAGTCTATATAGGAATTCATGTTGCCTGTCAAATGATTGATCCTGAAAAGATTTGTAAAGCCTTCATCCAAAGCTTTTAAAAGAGCATCCATTTCAGTTCTTACAAAATTTCCATATTCAGGAACAAGGGTCGCAACTACGCTGTCAATCCTACCCTTACAATCTTTTACGTAATCTGTAAAATCCTGATTTCTGTTGCTTATAAGCCGAGAAAGCAGCCCCCTGAATTTTCCTGAATGATTATGGATAAAAAGCTCTACCGCCCTATCGATAGGAAAGTCTGCACTTTTATAAGGAACATCAATCATATCAAAAAAGCGTTCCTTGTAATATTCTGCATCAGTACCGCTTATTTTTGGGGCTAAGAGATAGTTTAAAATATAATTTTCCAACGTATACTGCAAATAGTACTTTTGGAATTCAGAAAGACGGGTCAACTGTATCATAGAGAATACAGAAAAACAGGCCCCCTTGCTGTCCCTGCGCCTAGCCTCATTATTTTTTTCTAGTTGCCTATATTCTTCATCTAGGTAGAAAAGCTCATAGAAGATGCGCTCAGAAAAAACAAGGCTGGTCTGACTATTTACTGCCTCCTGGTTTCCCCTGGTCACTAACACATAGTTGCGGTCAAAGGGGCCAGTTGGGCTTGACACTTGTTGAAAAGAAAAGCCACGTGCATCCTTGTAAGGCGGCAGGTAGCTGTCCTTATTATCAACATCCACCAGTCTAGTAAAGAAGGAGCGGATTAAAGCAAGCGTCTCGTTATCGCACTTGTCTGCAGAAGTTGTTGTGTCAAGCTCATCAGAAAAAGTAAAAAAGCCAAGTTCTGTTCCCTTACTAAAACCTGTCTGCCTCTGATTTAAAACCCAAGGTATATAAGCGAAATCCATGGCATACAGAGAAACCATTTTTTCTGACAAGTCACCTATAAAAATAAAAGTAAAGGGTACATTATTTTTTTTAGCCTGGCTGTCTTTTATCTCATCAAGAATCCTGTTACTGACCTCAAAAAAAGAAGGGGTGGTATTCAATGGAAAATCCAAAGTATAGGTCACAACCTTATTTTTTAGCTCAAGGGGCAACTGCATTTTGCGCTCTTCCATCAGACTGTTAAAAACATCAATAACAGTACGTCCAAAATTTCCAAGCCCAATTAAAACATATTCTTTTGTCATTTCTGCATCCTACCAGCTTGCACTCAAACGAGAATTTCCTCTTCAGTCTCTGCTTTTTCAACAAGAGGACTTCCAAACTTTTCTTTTGCAATAGAATTAATTCTATCCAAATCAACAGTAGTAAGACCTTTAGGAATTTCATGACTTATCTTTTCAAAAATCGATTTCATTTTTGCAAAAACGACATCCCTCTGTTTTTCATTAGAAGAAACAGCCTCAAGCAACTTACCCATTTCATCCTGGAACTGCTTAATTGCAGCAAGATCATTAGCCCTTGTACTTTGGAAACGGCGGTAGACCTCATCAAAGTCACGGCCAAGATGCAGACTGGGTTTATCGCGGCGGTCAAGACGCAAGTCAGCGGTAGTAATAAAATCAATAGAAAGGGGCTGAACTACAAGGCGACCAACAGCAACTGCCAAAAGAATTACATCCTTAAACTTCTTAAGGGCAACACCTGGATCTTCTGTCTTAATGCCTAGATCATCAAAGCGGACGTTACCAAACATGTGGACACGTTCTTCTTCTACCCCACGAGACTCGTTTTCTTTTTTATTTTTTTCAACCAACTGATTATATATTGGCCGGCAGTTATTCATTGCCGAAGAAACAGAAAGCAAGGGGAAACCTGCGACAGTCTGAAGAATATTTACTTCTGAGTTTTCGTCTGTTGGGATAATAGCAAGATTCTGAGGAGCATGCTCAAGAATTATCTTCTTAAGACACTTACCATACAAAGGACAAGCATCTTTTCCCTGGAATTTATCTGGGTTAGCATCAACTGGGCAAATGCGTTCATTTGCATTTGAATTCAAAGACCCCTTAAGTCCCGCACAAGGCTTTCCTGTATATTCATCTGGAACGGTAATTGCAAAGAAAGTCTGCTGCTCCAGGTTGATATTAACTTCGCTAAGCTTTCCGCCATCAAGGGCCAAGTAGACACGGGCATTGCTATAGTAATTACCATTTCTAAGCAGATTAAGCTTATCTGGATTTTCAATAAGTTTGCGGGCAATGCTCACCTTATTCACTGGGTCAAAGAAGAATTTTTCTGTGGCCTTTAGAATGATGCGGATAACCTGCATACTATTTTTGCCAGCGATATTTGCATAAGAGGGGCCAAAAGCCTGGTCAAGTTTGAGAGCATCAGATATTTGTTCAAAGACGTGATCTTCTGTTTGCTCTGCCATAACAGACTTGAACATACCCTCAACATCTGTATCGTAATCAAAAATAACGTCACAAAGCTTATCCGGCTCATAGCGACGGCTATTGTCCAAGAAACTAGCAACCTCTTCATTGATGTCACGGAAGATGTGCATACCAGAATCAAGTCCCTTGCGGCGGCCCTCAACTTCTTTTACCAGACCATCATACTTTGGAAGTCCGTTCTCAAGAATATCTGTTAAAAGTTCTATACTCCAACCGTAAATCAAAACACTTTTCTTTGCATTCAGGTAATCGGTGCAGGCTGTTAAGGCAGTCTCCAGACGGTCATGGATTTTACCCTTTGTGGAAAGGAAACCATTTACCGCTTCTTCCAAGTCATCAATAGCAGTATTAAAATCAAGTTCCTTGTTCTTTGCTTCTTCTTCAGCACTTTCCAGTTTTTTCTTAAAGTCAATCTTTGCATCTGAATAAAGACTTTCTATCTTTGAAAGAACTTTATAAGCCCTTACGATAGAACCACGGATCATACGGGGGTTACCATCAACTGTAAGGTTGCTCTCATCCTTTTGCAACTTTAAATCAACAAGCTCTGCAATGCGCTTGTCTAAAAGACCAACAAAGTGTTCCCTTACATCCCGCCCTGTAGAAGAATTACGCTGCTTAAATTCAGAAAGGCGTTTTTCCATTCCAACCTTCCAGTCACGCACAGTGCTTACGATTTCTTCTTTTGCAGTATCTTCATCGAGCAAGTTATCTTTTTCTGTTTCCAAAAATTCTGTAAAGTCACGGGAAGAACCATCAGATTCACGGAACTGACCAAATGCAACTTCAAACTGGTCGCTTGCAGGATTCAACTTAACATCATTCAAGAACCTGATAGTAATATTTTCAATTTCCTGAGGATTGTAAGAATCATCAAGAATCTTAACAAAATATTCTTTCATCAGCCTGTAGGCACAAAGCTGAATAACCATACGCTTTGGGAACATAACGGAGAAAGTTCCCATTGACCTATAGTTTATGGGCTTATTGTAAAGCTCCTTTTTATAAGTTGTGTCAAGATTCTTGCGGACATTATTGTCCATAGACTGCCAGTCTTGAGCAACTTCGCTACCTGTAAGCAGGTAAATGAAGCGGGCAGCCATTTCATTAAAGGCAGCAGGGGAATTTAATGATCGGTCGGTATTTCCCTTGTCAAAAAGGAAAGGGAAGTCAAAAGGAGAATTTCCTGCGCTGCTTTTATAATCAGGATTCCAGTTTTTATAAGCAGGATAGAATTGGCGGAAGGGATTTGCAAAATTCAAATCGCTCATAAAATTGTCCAATTCCATAAGAGATGCATAGCAGTTTGGCTTTATTTGAGCATCCCCTTGAATTCCTTCAAACATAGAAGCCAAAGAGAACATACCATAAATGTAAATAGTTCTTGAAGAAAGTGTACTTGCTATGTAGCGGACCAAGTATGCAATGTCCAAGAAGGTTCCTGCACCTGTTCCACCGCAGATAGAACCACAGATAAATACATTTGTAAAAGAAGAAAGGTTGTCGCTTCCAACAGCCCTGTCTTTAGCAGTCTGCACATCAACAGGGTTTGAAAGAAGGTTCTGCAACCTTGTATAAATATCCTGGGCATTCCAAGCAAAAGTAAAACGTCCTATAGGCTTTTTCTGACCGGCACCTTTTTCCAACTCCGCAGGAATAAGGTTGTGGTGCAAGGATGGGGGAAACCAAGAGTCTATTTCCGGAAAGTTCTTAAGGTCGGGAATTACATTGAAATTTGTCCGTAACGAAAAAGTCTCTCTTTCCGTATTCAGGTTAAGCTCACTTTCACTGATTGTTTTTATTGCGCTAGAGTTTGAAGGCTTGGCATTATCGGTGTCAATGCTTAAGACCTTAAGGAAGGGGTAGTCAGTCATCCCGCCTTTTGAATTTTCTGCTATCATTTTTTTTAGCGCAAGAATAATTCCCTTACCGGTTCCACCTAAACCAATTACCACTGTTGGCTGAAAAATCTTAGACATATTCTACCTCTGACTCTTTTGATTTATATCTTTAAAAATATCGTCGCTGTATTCAAAAAGACTTTTACGCTTATACTTCTCTTGAAACTTTTTAGGTTCTTCCCTCATTTTTACTATCATTGCTATAATAAAGGCACAAGATGCAATGAGGGCAAGGATCAAAAAGAAAAACTGAGCAAAATTTCCCTTGCGTGGCGGTCTTGAAAGAATTTGAGCTATAACTTTAGCAATAAAATCTATAGCATCATCAGAAACGATGGTCTTAAGTCCATTTGCATCCCGCTGATTTTTTAATATATCAGAAATCTTCTCAGACACATCCCGAATTTTTTGAGCCTTTACAACAACAAGCGGGGCAAATGTAAAAGCAGCTGTTAAAGCAACCATACTGGCAAGGCCCCAAGCCATAAGTTTTTTTCTATTAGTAAAACCTGACCACAAATTCAAGAACAAGTACCAGATACCAAAAGAAATTAAAGTCATAGCGAGAATTAAAATGCCCCAAATTACAAGGCCGTTAACATTAATACTTTCCATTGCTATCTTCCCTATTTCTTTATATTGAATTTTACGCTTACAAAAGAACCGTCCCTGGTCTTTAGCTTAAAGGTATCGCGCATCTTATAGTGGTCAAGTTTTTTAGTGTCATCAAAAACAGATGAATCGCGTGGGGTGATTTTCCACTCTTTTTTACCCTTGCGCTCAAGAGTTCCAACAACATCTTTAAATGCCGCATGGTCAAGTAAAAATTTAAGGCCAGCCTTAGAACCAAAGTCCACCTTTTTTCCTATAGACATAGAAACAGGTTTTGACCTACCTTTTCCCACAACTTCCATTACAACCTTAACAGGAGCTAAGGACTTAGCAACCATTACGATTATAATCAAAATGATAATTGCAATCACAATTGCGGCAAAAGGTCCCCACTGCTTAAGCAACAACTGCCCCTGACTCATAAAGTGAACAGAATATTCATCATTAACCTGAACTGGAAGCCCGTTTATTACAGTATCATACGAAACCTTTAATGTACCCTTACCAGAAAGGGGACTAGGAGCAGAAAGGGATGCTTGGGTATCTTTAACAGCAAGAGGGGCAAGTTCTATTTTGCCACTTTCAGCTTTTAAAGTAAGGCGGGTAACATCCATGTTCTCATCCTGAAACTGGGCAGATGCGGCAGTTATTTCCATTACAACAGGAGTCTTTTTATAAGTGCTTACAAAAGTCCAAGAAAGGTCCTTAGCATTATTTGGAAGGGCAGTAGAACTTTTTCCCCCGCTAGACAATTTTTTGCCAGCTAACTTCATGTTAGAAAACTTAATCTCGCCCTTTTCAATAGACTTTGAAGGGGGAATCTTAGAAATCCATTCATTAAGAAGCTCATCAAGCTTGTTCATGTCGCTTAAAAGGAGCAGGTAATCTTCGCGGCCAGCCCTTTTTGCTATAGCAGGCAGGTCAAGCAAATCTTTTCCTTCATTTTGAATTCCTATAAAATACCAGCCACCGTAAAGGCTCTTGTTATTGATGAGGGGGTCTGCAAAAATAGCCTCAACATCTGTATAGGGGCTATCTGTTCCCTGGGTATAAATTTCACCGTCGGTTATAAAAAGAACAAGAGGCTCGTACAAGTCATACTGCTGTTCTTTTAGGGAAACAATTTCAGAAAGACAGCGGTGCATTGCAGAACCAATATCAGTTTTGCGGTTATCAGCTTTTAGCCCCTTTAATGCGGAAGTAATGGGCTCTTTGTCCTGAGCCCTAAGCAACTGACCTGAATAGACAATCTCGGCGGAGTTGCCAAACTTCATAAGAACAAAATAATCGCCAGGCTCAAGGCGGTTCTGAACAATGGCCTTATCTATGACGTTGCCAATCTGACCAATCTGATTTTCAATGCTTCTAGAAACATCAACAACAACAATAAGAACTTTTCCCTTCAATTCCTGATTAGAAGACTGCGGAACTTGAACAGCTTTATCATTTGCTGCAAAAATAAAAAGCGGGCACAAGGTAAAAAAAAGCAAAAGCGTTATTTTTTTTAAAAATAACATGTTTATTTTCTCCTATAAGTAATTTTTTTATTCTGACTCTGAAGGTAAAAGAAAAAGATTTTTTCTTTCTTCGTTTTCAACACTATCAGGCAAAACTTTTTCAGTTAAAATAGTCGTAAAGGTAAAAAGAAGAACCTCTATAGCGATAACTATATAAAGGGCTACAGAAATAGGAAACTTGAAAAAAAGGGAGCAAAGAATTAAAATTTCTGGAACAAAAAGGGCAAGGGCAAAAGTGAAAATATAAAGTCCCTTAAAATAAGCCCCCTCTTCTTTTAAATGAACCTTTACAATATGAGAGATAAAAATCAAGAAAACTACGG
>CAJOQA010000243.1 GCA_905236465.1 uncultured Treponema sp. | reverse complement strand
AGGTGTTTGTATTTCGTTTTCCACACTATACTCCAAGTTTTAGCGGTTGTCCTTAAACATCCAAATTTGCATAGATTGCATTTTCTTCTATAAAGCGACGACGAGGTTCTACAGCCTCACCCATACAGATAGAGAATATTTGGTCAGCGGCAATTGCATCAGGAATAGTAACTTTCATCATCTTACGGACGGCAGGATTCATTGTTGTATCCCAAAGTTGATCCCCTGACATTTCACCTAAACCCTTGTAGCGCTGAACATCTAATTTTTCTGCAGGAACACCAAATTCAGCTATTGCAGCAGCCTTTTCATTATCATCATAAACATATTTAACCTTCTTTCCATGCCGTACAGCAAAGAGAGGAGGCATAGCCAAGTAAACATGTCCTTGCTCAATAAGTTGGGGCATATAGCGGAAAAAGAAGGTAAGAAGCAAAGTCCTGATATGGCTACCGTCAACATCAGCATCTGCCATGATTATTATTTTGTCATAGCGGAGTTTTGAAATATCAAAATCAGCACCGATATTTGTTCCCAAAGTAGCAATTACAGGTTCTAGTTTTTCGTTGCTTATAACTTTTTCTACCCTGGATTTCTCAACATTAAGCATCTTGCCCCACAAGGGAAGAATAGCCTGAGTTTTTGAATCACGACCCTTCTTTGCAGAACCTCCTGCTGAATCTCCCTCAACTATATAAACTTCACATATTGAAGGATCTTTTGAAGAACAGTCAGAAAGTTTTCCTGGCAAGCCAAAAGAATCAGATAAACTTTTTTTACGAGTATTTTCCTTGGCCTTACGGGCAGCAATCCTTGCTTCTGCTTCAGAAACAGCCTTATCCAAAATCATTGTGACAATCTGAGGATTCTGCTCACACCAAAGGGTAAACTTTTCTTTTACAAGAGAATCAACGTAACCTCTAACTTCTGTATTTCCAAGCTTAGTCTTTGTCTGCCCCTCAAATTGAGGCTCAGGGACTTTTACAGAAATAACGGCAGTAAGACCTGCCCTTACATCGTCACCAGAAAGCTTTTCATAATTAGGCTGATTGCTCTTTGAATCCTTAGATTTAGAAGAATCCTTTATCAAAAGTCTTTTTTGTAGCTTTTCATTTTTTTCAAGGAATTTATTCAGGGTAACTGTTAAAGCAATCTTAAAACCATCAAGATGAGTTCCGCCTTCTTTAGTATTTATGTCGTTTACATAAGCATAAATTTTTTCATCATACTTATCCGTGTACTGCATGGCAATTTCCATCTGAACGCCTTCAGTTTCACCTGATATATAGATAGGCTCTTCAGGAACTATCTTTTTCCCTTCGTTCAGGAAGTTGACATAGTGCTTTATGCCGCCTTCAAATTTATAAATGACTTCCTTTGGGGTTTCCAGCCTTTCATCTCTGAATACTATCGTAATTCCAGGATTTAAAAAAGCAAGTTCCCGTAAACGCTGCGATAAAACATCAAAATTATAGGTGGTAGTTTCCTTAAAAATAGAAGAATCAGCCTTCCACCTTATTGTGGTTCCATGTTTTTGTGTATCACCAATACATTCAACTTTAGTCTTAGGCTTACCTTCAGCGTACTTTTGCTCATAGCTTTTTCCTTCCCTATTAACAAAAGCCTCCATCCATGTAGAAAGAGCATTAACACAGCTTACGCCTACACCATGAAGACCACCAGAAACCTTATAATTTGACTTATCAAATTTTCCACCTGCATGGAGCCTTGTGAGTACAAGCTCTAAGGCAGAAACGTGCTCTGTAGGATGCATATCAACCGGAATACCACGACCATTATCCTCTACACGGCAAATATCATCTTTTTCCAAAGCCACGGTTATAGTGTCACAGTATCCGGCCATAGCCTCATCAATACTGTTGTCTACAACCTCATAGACAAGATGGTGAAGTCCATTAGGTCCAGTAGAACCTATATACATACCTGGTCTTTTACGTACTGCTTCAAGACCTTTTAAAACCTGTATACTACTAGCTGAATATTGCTGTGATTCGTCTGACATTTATAATCCCCAAAAACGGCTTTTTGCCCTATAATAGCGATTTAGTATAGCAAAAAAAATAGAAAAGTTCAAGAATTGAATTTTTTGAGCAATTTGGTCATTCAAGCCAAAATAGCAAGTTTTATTCAATAGCATTTTATATTTACTGTATTTATGAAGTAGCAATACAGTTTTAAATAAATTTATAAATTATCCCTTCATGTTCAAAAGCATAGTGCCAATATAAAATTTTTTATATGAACAAAAAGGACAGTATGAACTTTGACATAGAAGCAGAACGCATGTCTCTTAGAAAAACACTTGCCACAAATATCCGCCAGCAAAGAAAAAAATTAGGGCTTACTCAGGCCGCCCTCGCAGAAAAAACAGGAATGACTACAGAAAGCATAGGTAAAATAGAAACTTTAAAACAAGCTCTTAGTGAAGAATCTATTTTAAAAATATCAGTAGCCCTCAATATAACCCCTGGAATTCTCTTCAATAATCCAGAAACCGACAATCTTATAAAAAAGGACCTGATTGTAGAATCAACCCTACCTAAACTTGCAGAAATATTAAATAGCACAAACCAGAAAAGCTATAAGACAGACCATTCAAAAAGGATTTAGAAATTCTGAAATACTTGTGGAAAAGTTGTTGAAAAGTATTGAAAAAAATTATAATTCCATTTATACTCTTTAATCTTATGAGCGAGCAAAATTACAAGGCGTTTTGGGATGAAGCTTTAAAGCAAATTCACGAAGACTACAAAGATAAAGGTCTGGAAGATGTGTATGACATTTGGTTCAGCCGGATGGAATACGTGGAAGATTCAAAGAACGAAATAACAATTTCAGTTCCCTCCCCCTTTATGTGGGATCAGCTTATGACAAGAGGTGTAATAACTGAAGTTCAAGAAAAAATAGCTGAGCTTACAGGGCAGACACTTTCCATAATGCATGTAATAAAAAATAAGCCAACCCTTCCTCCAAAAGAAGAAAAGACAGAAAAGGCTCCTGAAAATCAGGAAAAAGTTGTTAAAACAGAAATTAAAGAATCAAAGGAAGAAGATTCTGCAACAAAGAAAAATCAGGAAATAAAAAAGCATCCTCAGCTGAATTCTGAATATACTTTTGAAAATTTCGTTGCTGGTGAAAATTCAGAGTTTGCTTATAAGGCCTGCATAGGGGTTGCAAAGGAACCTGGCAGAAAGTTTAATCCCCTCCTGATTTATGGAGGTGTTGGGCTAGGAAAAACACACCTGATGCAATCTATAGGAAACTATATTTATAAAGAAAAAAATGAAAAAGTTAAAATCTGCTATCTCAATGCTGAAAATTTTCTTAATGAGTATACAAAATCTTTAGGAAACAAAACAACAGAACAATTTCAGTCAAAATACAGAAACCTTGATGTATTCTTATTAGATGACATCCACTTCCTTATAAATAAGCAGGGACTTCAAGAACAAATTTATTACACATTTGAAGCCCTGTACCAAAAAAGTGCCCAAATGGTATTCACTTGTGACCGCCCCATAAATGAGCTTAAGCAAATAGAAGAACGCCTTTTAAGCAGACTTAATAAGGGTACTTCCATAGACCTGCAGCCCCCAAATTTTGAAACCAGGCGGGCAATTCTTCAAAATAAACTTAAACTTAAAAATAAGGTTATTCCCCAAGACGTTATAGATTTTATAGCAAAAAACATACAGACTAATGTAAGGGACCTTGAAGGCTGCCTAGAACGTATGCTTGCCTACTCAGAACTGTTAGACAAACCCCTTACCATAGAAATTGCCCAAAAGCAACTTAGGGATATAATCAGCCAGCCAGCAAACGGAATGATAAACATAGAGACTATTCAAAAAGTCATTGCTGACCATTACAATATATCTTTAAGTGATATTAAAGGAAAAAAGCGTAATAAAAAATTTGTTATTCCCAGACAAATTGCTATTTATATAGCTCGTAAACTGTTAGACTATTCATTTCCTGAACTCGGCAATGAATTTGGGGGAAGGGATCATACAACAATGATGCATAGCTATGAAAAGGTTGAAGAACAGCTAAAAATTGATTCTTCTTTTGACACCACAATTCAGATGCTTATAAGGGAGATTAAGGATTATAGAAAATAAATACTGTATCCTGTTAAGAATATGATACAAAGCTGTGTATAAATCGTGTAAACACATGATACAGGTGGATAAGTGTAAAAGTTGTGAATTTAAAATCATAATTTATACACTTTAAAAATACTTGTCTTATAAAGAATTAGATAGGTTTTCCATAAATTCACAGCCCTTATTATTATTATTATTGAATTTATAAATTTATAAATTTAATAAGAGAAATGTATAAAAATGAATTTTTATGCATTTTGAAATGCTTTAATTAACAGAAAATCAACTTTTCTGGATTTATAACAATATTTACGGAGGTATAAAATGAAATTTACTTTTGACAAGGGAGCCATGATTAAAGAAATTTCCATAGCTCAGGAAATAATTTCAGTAAAAAACGCAGAGACTATTTTGTCAAATATCTATATATCAGCTGAAAATAATACACTTTCTATAAAAGCTACAGACAAGGCAGTTCACTATGAAACGAGCTTACCTGTTCAAGTTCAGGAAGAAGGTTTTACTACTATTTTCTGTGATAAATTTATAAATATTCTTAATTCTCTTCCTGAAGGGGAAATAGAATTCATTAAAAAAACAGATGACACCCTTAGCAATATTATCATTCAACCCATTGGTAAAAAGATAAAATTCCAAATGAAGTGTATTGATAAAGAATTTCCTAGCATCCCTACCGCTGATGCTGTTCCTTATTTTGAAGTTCCTTCACTTGATTTTAAGCAAATGATTTCACAGACTTCTTTTGCTGTAAGTACAGAAGAAGCAAGATACTTTATGTGTGGTGTATTCCTTGAAAAAAGAGAGAATAACTTTAATCTTGTTGCAACAGACGGCAAGAGACTTAGTTTCTCTTCAAGAGATATATTGGCAGGAGTCAATGATTTTCCTTCAGCTATTGTTCCTGTAAAAATTCTTAATATTATTTCTAAACATGCTCCTGATGAAGGAAATATCTCTATTGCAATTGTTGATAAGATGATTTTCTTTAAATTCGCTTCTTACAAATTTGCTTCTTCCCTGCTAGAAGGACAGTTTCCTAATTATACTAGGGTTATTCCTACAAAGCAGGAGCATAGCTTTAAGGTAAAAAAATCTGACCTTTCTAGTGCCCTTAAGCGTGTCGCCCTTATGGCTGATAAAAAAGTTGCCCGCATTTACTTTGATATTCAGCCTGGAGTTTTAAAAATAACTTCACCAGAAACAGACTTAGGAAGTGCAGATGAAGAAATTCCATGTCAGTATGCTGATGAAAACTTTTTAATAGCCTTAAATTGTCGTTATATAGAAGAACCCCTTCGTACTATTGATACAGATTTGGTTACTTTTGAGTTTACGGAAGAAATGAAGGCTGTTACCATAAAATCAGAACCAGCTAAAGACTTTTTCCACATAGTAATGCCTATGCAAAAAGAATAGAAAAATGCCTTTTCTTAGCCTTTCACCTGTACATTTTAGAAATCTCAACGATACTACGATTGATTTACTTTCAAAAGAAGTTTTTTTTGTAGGGGAAAATGGACAGGGAAAGAGCAATCTTTTAGAGACCCTTTATTATTCAGCTTATGGTTCTTCTTTTAGGACCCGCCTTGATTCTGAAATTGTGAATAAAGACTTTAAGGATTTTAGCATACGGGTTCTTTACAGGGAAGAAAGCGGTTCAACTCATTCAACTTCTATTGTTTACAAGGACGGAGTTAAACGCATAGAAAAAGACGGCAAGTTTCTTCATGACCGTAAGGAGCTGATTAATACAATTCCCTGCGTGCTTTATAATCATGACGATTTGGATTTTGTAATAGGTTCACCCGAACGAAGGCGGTTTTTTATTGACCAATCTTTAAGCATGTATGATGTTGCTTACATAGATTTAATCAGAAAATATAAAAGGGTTTTAAAAAACAGGAATATTTGCTTAAAAGAAAAAAACTATAACCTTTTAGAGACTTATGATATTCAGCTTGTTCAACATGGACTTGAAATCCAAAAAAAAAGAAAAAAAGCTATTTTTAAGTTTAACCAGATATTTGGAAAACTCTACGAGGATGTTACCGGTATTGATGGGCTTGTCATAAAATATTCCCCATCATGGAAGGATGGGCAGGAAGATATTCCAAGTTTAGATCAAGCCCTCAGGATTGTTATTGAAAAAAGAGAAATTGAAAAAAATCTTAGCTCTACGGTAACAGGTCCTCATAGGGACAGGATAAGCTTTTACCGCAGGCAAAGTCCCTTTGTAGCAACAGCTTCTACAGGGCAAAGACGGCTTTTAGCCCTTATACTGAGGACTGCCCAGGCTGTATATTATACCCAAGTAATAGGAAAAAAGCCTGTTTTACTTATGGATGACGTACTTCTTGAGCTTGACCCTGAAAAAAGACAAAAAGTTACAGCCCTGCTTCCTGAATACGATCAGCTTTTTTGCACTTTTCTTCCTGGTGAGCCTTATGAACGGTACAAGCATGATACTACTAGGGTCTACAAAATAAAAAATGGTAGTTGGGAGGAAGTAAGATGAACGATGAGATACAGTCTTTTAGCGATGTTATAAGCCGGACTTTTGAGCATATTTCTCCTGCTGATATAAAAAAAGCAAATAATGTCAGCAGTTTGTGGCATAAAATTTTGCTTAGGATAAAGTCCGATGTAAATCCCAACGAAGGAAGAAACCTTGCGGACCATAGCCGTGTAATAGATTTTAAAAACGGTGTTCTTTTAATTGAAGCCGATCATCCAGGTTGGATAGAACTTTTACAGTTGCATAAAAAATTTATTCTAAATGGGTATAAGATGTATGCAAAGGACTTTTCTGTTGAAACCTTAGCTTTTAGGCTTAGGGGAAAAGCCGATAATCTTTTTTCACCGGAAGAACATTCATATTCATCTAATCAGGTAAGAAAAAATCTTGAAAAGAGGCTGGCTACAGAAGAAAAAGCCTTGGAAAAGAATGTAAAAGAAGTGCATACTGAGAGAAAAAAAGATTTACCTCCTGAATTAAAGGTTATTTTTGAAGATTTAAGAAAAAGTATGTTGACCAATCCTAAAAAATAATGTTATTATGCACCTTACTAATTTGGGGATATTTTTTTTATATATAGGAGTCGTTAAATTATGTTACGTACATATCAACCTAGCAAAGTAAAGCGCAATAGAAAATTTGGTTTCCGTGCTCGTATGGCAACCCGTGGTGGAAGAGCTGTTCTTTCTCGCAGAAGAGCAAAGGGTCGTCATAAGTTAACTGTTTCTGACGAAAAGAAGCCTTATAAGGGTGGCGGAAAGGGCTATACCAAGACTTGGTAGTTTGTATTTAAGGGATGGAGACGGAATTTATTAAAACAGGGTCTTTTAAACGCCAAGAGCATATAAAACGCCCTGCCGACATCCAAAAACTTTTTAAGACAGGGAAGAGAGTCAGTGTTGCTGGAGCAAAGCTCTTCTATGCACTGAATGACCGAAACATAAATCGAATCGGATTTCCCCTTCCCCGCGGCTACGGTAATGCTGTTCAACGTAATGCTTGTAAGCGTTATAGCCGTGAAACATATCGTTTTTTTAAATCGCACCTGAACACCGGCTATGACATGTTATTTTTAGTCTATCCCGGAAAAAACACGTTCCATTCGCGGTGTGAACAATTTAAGACTCTATGTCAAAAGGCCGGTTTGTTAAAAGATTAAGGAATTTTTTAGTAAAAGTCCTTTGTCTTTTAATACGCTTTTATCAAGTTTTTATTTCTCCTCTTTTTCCACCCGCATGTAGGTATACCCCTACGTGTTCACAATACGCTCTAGAGGCTTTACAAAAACATGGTCCTATAAAGGGGCTTTACCTCGCTATTAAAAGAATTTTACGCTGTCATCCCTATCATGAGGGGGGATATGATCCTGTTCCTGATTGATTTTACAGCGTTAAGGATTGTTTATGAACTTTGATAAAAACACAATATGGGCTATAGTTCTGTCTTTTATTGTTATTGTGGGTGCTTTTTTTGTAAACACTATGTTTATAATGCCTAAGCAGAAGGCAGCAATGGAAGCTAGGCAACTTGAGCAAGCTAAGCTAGAAGCTGAGCAAAAAGAAAAGGCCCAAGCTGCTAATGAGCAGTTATCTTTAAGCAGTGAAAATACTGACTTTGTTGAAAATGAAAACATTGAACTTGTAAGTGAAAGTGATTTGACTATCACAACTGATAAGGTCAAGGTTGTTTTTTCACAAAAGGGTGGAGATATTATAAGCTATAGGCTTACCGACCACTTTGACAAAGATACGGGGCTTGGCGTAGAAATGGCTGATAACATAACAGCTTCAAACAGGGCTTTTTCAATTGCCTTTGGTGATTCCTATGCTTCTGCTCTTAATGAGACGTTTAATGTAAAAAAAGAAGATGATCATACAATTGGTTTTTATAGGACTTACGATATAAAGGATTCTGAAGGTAAATCCCAAAAATTCATGATAGGAAAAAGATATTCTTTCAAAGATGGCGAATATGTTTTCAAATATGATATTACTATAAAGCCACTTGATTCTTTTACCGGATTGAACATAAATGGTTCTTCTTATACAATCCGTACATCACCACAAGTAGGCCCCCATTACGATCCAAAAAACAACCGCTACGATGTAAGGCAGTATCTGTCCCTTTCTTCCGGTAAAAGAGTGCAAAAGAATTTTTCCTCAAAAGAGTATAGCAAGGATTATGAATGGGCCGGTATGGGTGGTAAGTATTTTGCAATCCTTGTAAAACCCGCATCCCCAGTAAATATGCAGCCTACCGTAAGGTGTTCTGTTGAAAGCAGTACTAATTACCAAAATTCTCAGGTTTTTCTTAGCCGTAAGCCAATAGAAAATGGTTATGTTACAGATGAATACTATGTTTACGTAGGACCTAGAAGTGAAAATGAGCTTATCAAGTATAATTCTTCTGATAAAAATGCCTGGAACCTTGTAAATTCCAGGTTTAATCAGGCTTTGCAAACATCCGGCTTCTTCTCTATTTTTGAAACTGTGCTTAAATGGTCCCTAGAAATGATTTATAAACTTGTGCATAACTGGGGAGTTTCAATTATAATTCTTACTGTTATTCTTAAGGTTATACTCTTTCCCCTCAACAAAAAAACCGCTATGGGCTCCCTTAAGATGCAAGAGTTGCAGCCAAAAATGCAGGCAATTCAAGAAAAGTATAAGAATAACAAGCAGAAATTGGGCGAGGAAATGAATAAACTTTACAAACAGGCAGGTTACAATCCTACTTCAGGCTGTTTACCAATGATTGCCCAAATGGTCATTCTTTTTGCTATGTATAATGTCTTCAACAATTATTTTGAATTCCGCGGTGCATCTTTTATACATGGTTGGATAGATGACTTGTCTGTAGGTGACAGTATTTGGTCTTGGAAAACAAGTATTCCTCTGCTTTCTGGCTTTACCCACAATAATTTGCGTTTACTCCCCTTTATTTATACGGCTTCCCAGCTGTTGAACGGAAAAATCACACAGTATGGAAATCCTGGGGCAGCAG
Source organism: uncultured Treponema sp. (assembly GCA_905236465.1). GTDB lineage: Bacteria > Spirochaetota > Spirochaetia > Treponematales > Treponemataceae > Treponema_D. The sequence goes on along the minus strand of CAJOQA010000243.1, from coordinate 3,552 downwards.
GCCAGTCACAGGCTTCCATGAAATTTATGATGTATGGTATGCCATTGCTCTTCTTCTTCCTGTTCTATAATGTTCCAAGCGGACTTTTGTTATATTGGACTTCCAGCAACATTTTCCAAATTGGGCAGCAGATAATAATCAATAGGATAATGAAAGCAAAAAGAGCTGAACTGGCAGAGAAGCAGGCTCCTGCAAAAAGAAGATAATTTTTGAGAGGTATAGATTATGATTTACGAATATGAAGGAAAAACTGAGAAAGAAGCTATAGAAAAAGCTGCTCAGGAACTTGGTCTTGAAAAAGATCAATTTGACGTTGAAATTCTTGAATCCCAAAAGAAGGCACTTTTTAAGCCAGGGCATGTAAAAATCCGTGTTCATACAGTAGATTCACAAAATCATGTTCAGCCTGAATTTGATGGAAAGGTTCCAAATGCTACTGTTCGTGCACAAAACCCAAATCTTGTTGCAAATCCCCTTCCCCAAGATGAATTTGAGCAGAAAATGGTTGACTTCATAACAGGGATGATAGAAAAGATGGGGTATGAAATTACTGTTGAGGTTATGTTCCGCGAAGATAAGAAAATCGGAATAAAGCTGACAAGTGCTTCATCTTCAATTCTTATTGGCCGCAAGGGAAAGAACCTTGATGCAATGCAGCTTCTTGCTAATGTGTATGCCGGTCATCTTGGAAAAGAAGATGTCCGTGTTATTCTTGACAGCGAGAATTATAGAATCCGCAGAGAAGAAAGCCTTGTTCGCTTAGCCTATACAACTGCTGATAAAGTCCGCAGCATGAGAACTTCTATTCTTCTTGAGCCAATGAATCCTTTTGAGCGCCGCTTAATCCATACAACACTTAATGATATTCCTGATATTGAAACTAAAAGCGAAGGTGATGGTTTATATAAGCAGGTGCGCGTTATATTCAAAGGCGTGCGCTAAAAAAAACTTCCTTAGCTAAAGGAGTAGCGCAATGAGAATTATCCGCAAAGCTTTTGTTTCTTTGTTTTTTACGTTTACGCTTGTGTCTGCCTTATACTCTTATGAGGCTGACAAAATAGTAAGCAAAAGTATTTATGAGCAGCTTGAATCTTCTGGTAAGATCATGAAATCATATTACAAGCAAGGGGACGTAGACCTTTCACTTGTTCCTTCTACTCTTTTGGCTCAGAACCTGTCAAAGAATCTGTGGCCAAAAAAAAATGAGGAGCCGGCTTTTGTAAGGGAAAGCCTTTATCTTGTTCCAAAGTCTAGCTTAAAGTCTGCTACAGGAGAGGTTTCTATAGAAGAGGCTTCACGGGTAATACGTAGGATAAGTACCATGCAGGGAATTGAGTACTATTCCCATAATGAAGAGAGGTACACAACACTGTACGACAATGCCTACTGTATAAAAGGAGCTGATGATAGGACAAGGGTTGCAGATGATGTTACTGGCTCAGCGGATGGAAAAATTCTATACGCTTTGCTTGATGATAATTCATTTGGAAAAACAAACTATAAGATGGAATATCATCAGAATGAAGATGAAGTGTGTATGCATTTTATAAATGTTACTCCTTTGAAATTTGGTCCTGTAAAGGCTGTTGCTAAGGATAATCTGCATATACTTTTGGATATAAGTGACTGTGGAAATTATTTTGCTGTATATATTCTTGCTAAAACAAAATTTCCTGCATTCAGTTTTTTAGAAAAGACCATGAATGAGTCATTTAATGCTCGTTTGGATGCTATATATGACTGGTTTTGTAAACAATTTAAGTAGGAGATTTTAAAATGAAAAAATCTATAATGGCGCTGCTTTTTAGTTGCGTTTTACTTTCTGTTGGAGGTTGTAAACCCATGAGTAATGCTGTTAAGGCTATTGAAGGAAAAGAAGGTCTTTTTGCTGTAATTGAAACAGGACGGGGTGATATTGCCCTTGAGCTTTTTTACAAGGAAACCCCTTTAACTGTAACAAATTTTGTTGGACTTGCTGAAGGAACTCTTGATGCTGCTAAGGGAAAGAAATTTTATGATGGGCTTACCTTTCACCGTGTAATCAGCAAGGCTAATGGTGATGGTCAGGATTTTATGATTCAAGGCGGCGATCCTAAAGGTAACGGAACCGGTGGACCTGGATACAAGTTTGAAGATGAATTTGTTGATTCATTGGCTTTTACCGAGCCAGGTCTTCTTGCAATGGCAAATTCTGGTCCTGCAACAAACGGTAGCCAGTTCTTTATTACAATTGTTCCTACAGAATGGCTTACTGGAAAGCATACAATATTTGGTAAAGTTGTGGATGCCGAAAGCCAAAAAGTAGTTAATTCTATGAAGAGCCGCGATGTAATGAAGAGCGTTAAAATCTACCGTCAGGGAAATGAGGCTAAAGCCTTTAGCGCAACTCAGGCTGATTTTGATAAATTGCAGGCTGACTTAAAGAAGAAAAATCTTGCAGAGAAAGAAAAGAAAAATGCTGCAAAAATAGCAGAAGTTGAAAAAGCTTTCCCAGGGTTTAGCAAAGATAGTAATGGTATTTATTACAAGACAACAAAAGAAGGTAGCGGAGAAAAGTGTGGCGGTCGCAAGAGCGTAAGAACTGAATATAAGGGATACCTTGTTGATGGTACTGTATTCGATGGTTCTGCTGGTTTGCTTAAGGGTGGACATGAGCCCCTTGATTTTGTGACAGCAGGTGGACAGATGATTCCAGGATTTGACATAATGGTTCAGGACATGAAAGTTGGGGAAGTGCGCACAATAGTGGTTCCTTCAGACTTAGCTTATGGCGATGCAGGCTATCCTGGAGTTATTCCTGGCGGGGCTTATATTGCTTTTGATATTGAACTTGTAAGTGCAAAATAATTTTAATAATGGGGGGCTGTTTCTAAATAAGGAGAAGCAGCCCTTTTTTGACGAAAGACTTGCTTTTTTTTCTGCCTTATGTCTTTTTTTGTCTGCTTTTGAGTTTACAATACCTAAGCCCCTGCCCTTCTTTAGATTAGGACTTGCAAATCTTCCCCTTATTTTAGCTTTAGAAAAATTCAAATTAAAGGATTATATAGCCCTCTCTTTTATGAAGGTTTTTCTTCAGGGATTTTTAGCCGGAACTTTTTTCAGTTATATCTTTTTGTTTAGCTTTGCAGGAACTTTCTTCTCTTCCCTTGTCATTTACATAGCCTTCTTAGTGTTTAGAAGAAAAGGTTTTATATCTTTTTTTACCTTATCTATTTTGGGAGCCTTTGCTAGTAATTGTGCTCAACTGTTATGCGCAAAATTTATTTTGTTTGGAAGCAGTGTAAAATATATTGCTCCCCTGCTTCTTTTTTTTGGCCTTATAAGTGGTTCACTGTTAGGTTTGTTTGCTAATGCTTTTATACAAAAATCCAATTGGTATAAGCATTCTAGTGGAAAACTTGTGGAAAAAGTCTGGAAAAAACAAGTGAATGAAAAAAAAAGTAAACTAGTAATTTTTGATAAAGTTTTTATTGTCTTTTGTTTTTGCTGCCTAATCCTTTTGTTTTTTCAGAAAAAAGCTATTTTTATATGGATTTTGACTTTTCTTTTCCT
>CAJOQA010000242.1 GCA_905236465.1 uncultured Treponema sp. | reverse complement strand
GACATAAATGCTATCGCCTAGAACCTCATCTTTTAGCTCTCTAAAAAAATTCTCATCGGTAAGGTTTCTGTCGCGCAGGCTCCTAAGCTGATTTATAACGCTTAAGTCCTCAGCTTTTACCATATCGTGGTTTGTACCCTTCTTGTACAACCAGTGGGATGCAACACCATGCTCTGCAATATTGTGCATCTCCTGGGTCCGTATCTGGATTTCAAGGGGCTTACCCTCACAAATTACAGTTGTGTGCAAAGACTGATAGCCATTTGCCTTAGGCATAGCAATATAGTCTTTAAAACGACCGTCCATAGGTTTCCACAAGCCATGAACAATTCCAATCAGAGTATAGCAGTCACTTTCTTTTTGGCAGATAATGCGCAAAGCCAAAAGGTCGTATAATTCACCAGGCTCCTTGTTGCGCTTTCTCATTTTCTGATATATAGAATAAAAGTGCTTGGCCCTGCTTGTAATAGAAACAGAAATTCCTGCCTTTTCAGAGGCCAAATAAATTTTTTTTACAGCCTTGTCAAGATACTCTGACCGCTCAGCCTTTTTTTGGGCAACAATTGACTTTATCTGCTGAAAAGCGTCAGGATTTGAATATTTTAAGCTCAAATCCTCCATTTCGCTCTTTACATCAGACATACCAAGGCGACTTGCTAGGGGGCACCAGATATCTATAACTTCCTTTGCAACCGCCCGCTGGGCTTCTTCACTTACAGCCTTTAAGTTACGCATACGATCAAGGCGGTCTGCTAGCTTTACGAGGATAACCCGAATATCGTCTATCATTGCAAAAAGCATCTTGCGGATTGAATCAGCTTCCTGCAGGGTCTTGCTTTTTATTTTTAGTCCGGTAATTTTTGCAGTTCCCTGGCATATTCTAGAAACGTCTTTGCCAAACTTTGCTTCTATTGTTGGCAAGCAGTCATTGTCAACTTCCAAAATATTGTGCAAAAGACCTGCGACTACGGCATCGCTACTCAAACGGCTTTCTGCCAAAATACAGGCAACCCTCATAGGATGCAGATAGTAGGGTCTGCCGCACTTTCGCAAAAGTGCTCCCGTTTTTTCTATGAGAAAGTCCCAGGCAGCCCTGATTTTTTCTTCATCAGCACCTGAATAAAGCTGTCCATAATACGAAAAAAATCCCTCAATCAGCTTAGAAGGATCAGTTTCCTTTGTATTCGTCTGGAAAGTTTCCGTTTGCATAACAGTTGAATTATATCACTTTGCTAGGTAAAAAAACAAGACTATAAAGGAAAATCCCTCCGCGGATTTTCTTTTATAGTCTTGACAAATGAACAGAATTTGTCATAATAGATTTAGAGGTTTATATGGCAAAGAAATACGCATTTTTGTTTCCCGGTCAGGGTGCTCAGGCTCCCGGAATGATAAAGGATGTTGCTGAAGCTTTTCCTTCAGCAAAAAAGGTAATAGACGATGTTTCTTCTATTATAAACGTAGATATGGCAAAACTTATGTGGGAATCTGACGCAACAGAGCTCAGCCGTAGCGACAACAGTCAGATTGCCATAACAACAGCTTCACTTGCAATAATGGCAGCCCTTAAAGAAAAGGGAATTGAACCTGCAGCTGCAATGGGCTTTTCTTTAGGAGAATTTCCAGCCCTTTATGCAGCAGGAGTCCTTTCTTTTGAAGATGTAATAAAAGTAGTCCGCCAGCGCGGAATCATCATGCAAAAAGTTTGCGAAGAAATTGCAGAAGAAAACTCAGGTCACGCACCTGGAATGAGTGCAATTCTAGGTCTGTCACCAGAAAGTGTAAAGGCTATAGCAGATAAAATTAAGGATGCTTATGCTGCAAACATGAACTCTGCAAAGCAAACTGTAATCAGCGGAACATTTGATGCTCTTGATCAGGCAGAAAAAGCAGCACTAGAAGCTGGGGCCCGCCGGGCACTTCGCTTAAAGGTAGCAGGTCCCTTCCATTCTCCCCTCATGCAAAAGGCCGCAGATCAGTTTGAAGCAGTCTTAAAAGATGTAACTTTTGCAGAACCAAAGATTCCTCTTTTCAGCAATGTAACAGGAAAACAGGCAGCAGATGCAGCAGAAGTAAAGTCTAGTGCAGTCCTCCACTTAACACATGGAGTTCAGTGGACTAGCGAAGAAGCAGTTCTTGCTTCTATTATAAAAGCAGACAAGGCTGATTGGACAATTCTTGAACCAGGTCCAGGAAAAGTTTTAAGTGGACTTTGGGGGCAGACGGAATTTGGTGCAGATCATCCTTGCACACCAGTTAATTCTAAAGAATCAATTGAAAGCCTGTAGAAATAGGAGTTATAATGGATTTACTAAAAGGTAAAAAAGCCCTTGTTACTGGGTCTTCACGCGGAATAGGCAGAAAGATTGTAGAAGTTTTTTTAGCAAATGGCGCTGAAGTTTGGGGAATGTGCACAAAGGAGTCAGCGGGAAAGGCTGAACTTGAAAAACTTGCTACAGATTCAGGCACTGTCTTCCATGAATTCTATGCTGATGCAGGTAATGCTGAGATTTTGACAGAAGCCATAAAAAATGCACTAAAAGAGTCAGGCGGATTTGATGTTTTGGTAAACAATGCCGGAATTACCCGCGACACTTTGAGTTTCCGTATGAAAAAAGAAGACTGGGATTCTGTAATTGCAGTAAACTTAACATCAGCCTTCTTAGTAGGGCAAATAATCAGTTCAGACATGATTCACAAAAAATCAGGTTCCATCATCAATATGGCTTCCATAGTAGGCATCCACGGCGGTGCAGGCCAGGTAAACTATTCAGCTAGCAAGGGTGGCCTAATTGCATACAGCAAGTCCCTTTCAAAAGAGGTTGGTAGCCGTGGAGTCCGCGTAAACTGCATTGCACCTGGTTTTATTGAAACAGACATGACTAATGCCGTAAAAGCTGAAATCCGCGATGAATGGGTTAAATCAATTCCCCTTAAGCGGGGCGGAAAGCCAGAAGATGTTGCAAACGCAGCACTATTTTTGGCAAGTGACTTAAGTGCTTACATCACAGGTCAAGTTTTAGGCGTTGACG
>CAJOQA010000241.1 GCA_905236465.1 uncultured Treponema sp. | reverse complement strand
CTTTGTTACAAGTTATAGATTATGTACTTTGGACTGTTTTCAGGGCTTATGAACGTGGGGAATTCCGTTATTTTGATGTTTTAAGAGATAAAATAAAACTGGTGCATGATATTTTTGATACAGAAACAAATAGGTACTACGGAGCTTTCTATACAGATAAAAATCCGCTGGAGGCAAAAAAAATAAGTCCCATCAGCAGCTAGGTTTCTAAAAGAAACGCACGGCATGGAGCCGACTTTCACATACCAAGGACTTATGTCTATACTATAGCATCGATGTTGACAAAAATCAAGAAAAAAAGGAGTAAGCTTTATGTTTAACGAAGATAATACCATAGAACAAATGATGATTCAAAAACTACAGCAGAACTGGTGGCACTATGTTCCTGCAGAAGAATTGCCACGAAAACAGAATGAAGTTCTTGTGGAATCTATGGTAAAATCCGCACTCATTCGCTTGAATCCAGAAATTGCAGAAGACGAATATATAAACAAAGATAAAGATTTTACTGATTTTTGGATTAGAGAATTATAGAACAGGAGGCACTCGTTGACATCATCTTACAATATCCCAGAACTTCCATTAAAAATGGAACTTGAAACAAAAGAAATCCTCAAACAGTTAAATAATGCGAGCCGGGCTTTAGCAGAGCTCAAAGGCGTTGCAAAAACTATTCCAAATGAAAACATTCTCTTGAACACGCTTGTTTTGCAAGAAGCGAAAGACAGTTCAGAAATTGAAAATATTGTAACTACACAAGATGATCTTTATAAAACAGATTCTGAAATAGACGATATAAAGAAAACTGTTGAAAAGGCCGCTGCAAAAGAGGTTTTGCGTTACAGGCAATGCACGCAGGTTTTAATCTTGTTCGAAAAAATAAGCTTCTTACCAATACTGTAATAAAACAGATTCAACAGAAACTTGAAGAAAATCGAGCAGGATTTAGAGCTCTGCCGGGTACTCAGTTAAAAAACGGAAGAGATGAAGTTGTTTATACACCTCCGCAGACAAAAGAAGAAATTGAACAATGCATGACAAATCTAGAAAAGTTTATAAATGTAAACGATTCTGATTTTTGCGATTTGGATCCGCTTGTAAAGCTTGCTATTATTCATCATCAATTTGAAAGCATACATCCATTCTATGATGGAAATGGCCGCACTGGAAGAATTATCAGTGTCCTTTATCTTGTAACCAATGATTTACTTGATCTTCCTATTTTGTATTTGAGTCGTTATATAACACATAATAAGGGTGATTATTATACTTTGATTCAGCGTATTCGTGATAATGAAGGGAATAATCAACAGGACTGGCAAAATTGGATTATGTTTATGCTTAAAGGCATTGAACAGACTGCAAAAGAAACCGTAATTCTTATTCAGAATATTAAGATTTTAATGGATGAATACAAAATTAAAATTCGTGATAAATTTGGAATAAAATATAGTCATGAACTTTTAAATAACTTATTTAATCATCCATATACAAAAATTGAATATCTTGAACGAGATTTACAGGTAAGTCGGTTTACAGCTGCAAAATACCTTGACGATATTGCTGACTTGGGACTTCTATCTAAAACAAAAATAGGAAAAAGTAATTATTATATAAATGACAAATTGGCGGAATTATTTATCAATCAGGCTGATTTATATAAATAACATGTTGAAAAATTTGAAAATTTTCAACACGTAAGCGATAATATGTTGAAGAATGTGTGTTTTTTCAACATAAGATCCGGAACATGTTCATAAAAATGGATTTTTTGAACATGTCATTAAGAACGTGTATAGAAAATCAAAATATTTATACACGTTCCGGATAAAAGGAGTAAGTTTTATGTTTAACGAAGACAATACCATAGAACAAATGATGATAACAAAACTCCAGCAGAATTGGTGGCACTATATACCAGCTGAGGAACTTCCACGAGCTCAGAATGAAGTCCTCGTTGAATCTATGGTAAAAGCTGCCCTTATTCGCTTGAATCCAGAAATTGCCGAAGAACCAAGCCGAGCAGACCAGGTAATTTATAAACTCCGTACATTAATTAATACAACCAAAGAACATAACCTTGTAAGCCAGAATGAAAAGTTCAAAAAACTTATTTTTGAAGAAAACTCATTTCCATTTGGTAAAGATGGAAGAATGACTCCAATCCGCTTCTTCGGTACCATGACAGAAGAAGAACTTGCTAAAAATGAATATGTTGTAACAAATCAGTGGGTCTACCCAATGGAAAAAGGCGGAAAACGCTTTGATATTGTACTTTTGGTAAACGGTTTTCCACTTGTTATTGGAGAACTAAAAACACCTGTTCGCGATGCCATTACCTGGTTAGATGGTGCACAGGACATTCATGATTATGAAAAAACAGTTCCTCAGATGTTCTGTACAAACGTGTTTAATTTTGCATCAGAGGGAAAAACATTCCGCTATGGTGCTATCAATGCACCGTTCAGTAAATGGGGACCTTGGCACACAGCAGAGCATAAAACAGAAGGTACATTAAAAGATGTTGAGATTGATGTTGCTGACATGCTCACACCCGAACATATCATGGACATTTTCCAGTTCTTTAGCTTGTTTGCAACCGATAAAAAGAAACGTCTTTATAAAGTAGTTTGCCGCTATCAGCAGTTTGAAGGTGCAAACTTGATTATTGAACGTGTAAAAGCCGGTTATCCAAAGAAAGGCCTTATCTGGCATTTCCAGGGTTCAGGAAAATCGTTGCTTATGATTTTTGCCGCTCAGAAACTTCGCATGATTCCTGAATTGAAGAATCCAACTGTGGTTGTTGTTGATGACCGTATTAGTCTTGAAACTCAAATTACCGGAGACTTTAATGCAGCTGACATTCCTAACTTGGATAGTGCTGGAACAAAAGAAGAATTGATAAACTTTTTCAAGAGTGATTTACGAAAGATTCTTATTACTACAATCTTCCGTTTTGGAGATGTTACTGAAACATTAAATACAAGAGATAATATAATTGTAATGGTTGATGAAGCACACCGTACCCAGGAAGGTGACCTTGGCGAAAAAATGAGACTGGCACTGCCTAATGCTTTCTTCTTTGGTTTAACAGGTACACCAATTAACCGCCTTGATAAAAATACTTTCCGAACATTTGGTGCAATTGAAGATAAGAGCGGTTACATGAGTAAGTATTCATTTAGTGATTCTATTCGTGATAATGCAACACTGCCATTGAACTTTGAACCAGTACCTGTTGAACTTCATGTTGATAAAGATAAGATTGATGCTGAGTTTGAAGAACTTACAAAAGATCTAACTGAAAAAGAAAAAGCTGAGCTTTCTAGTAGAGTAAACATGAAAGCTATTATGTAT
>CAJOQA010000240.1 GCA_905236465.1 uncultured Treponema sp. | reverse complement strand
TTTAGAAGTTTTCAAGGTGTTCCCTTGAAGTGATATTGACTATATACTAACACACAAAAAGTGTCAATAGCAAATTCTGTTTTTTTTTGTATTTTTTTTCAAATCGGCTACCAAGGAGGTGAGGTAGCCAATAAATTAAAACTCCTATAATCTTATAGAAAGTTGTAACCCAAGTGAAGTATTCCAAATACTATCTAGACTTGTAGTATATGAACCTGCTGTAGAAGATATGATGTTATATGTAGTATCTAGAACTACTCCAGGCCTAAAGGCATAGCTAAAGCCTGTTGAAAGACTTACCCAAAGGCTATCGCTAAAGATTTTGAATGTATTATCAGAGTTATCGCCAGCTGTCTTATGCACAAAAGAAAACAAGTTGTTCAAAGAAACAGAAACTCCCCCATTAAGCGTGAGTTTTTCAGTTGCAAGGTATTGCAGACCTGTATATAAATTGGGAGTAATTGCAAATGTAAGTTCTGATTTATCAGCTTCTTTTTCTTTGTCAATTTCAAAGGAAACAGGAAGACTTGCTTTTAAACCTAATGAAAGGGAGTCATCTACAGCATATTTTATTGTATATTTTGGAGTGAGAGATGTCGTATTAAAAGTTCTATCCTGCTTTGATACAACAGTACCAGCAACCTTGCTTAAATCATCTGGATAAAAGCGAAGATAGTCCGCTAAAGCTATGCTGAATGAACGAGAAAGACCATCTGATTCACCAAGATCAAAACCACTTCCGGCTTCAATAAAAGCAGTATCATAATTTGTTGCAGTATAAGTTTCTGTTTTTATGCCAGCAGTCTTTGTTTCAGTATAGTGTTTACCAAAATAGTAGCCAACAGTTACATAGGGGGCAGCAGGCAAACCAAATAATTCAGTATTATAACCAAGACTAGTAAAAAGTTCGTAAACAGAATTATCTTTTTTAGTAGTCTCTGTATCAGTTTCACTGTTTTCCACTTCAGGAGCAACAGTACCACCAATTTTTACACCAAGATCCCCTTTTCCGAACAAGAGGGCAATATCAAAACCACCAGTGGTGTTAGATTTTCCAAAATCCAAAGTATCACCAGAATCACCTTTTGTTACAGCAAGCTGGGAAAAAGCACCATTAAAGTAAAGACCTGTATAAAGATCATTAAAATTTTTTGCAAATCCAAATTGCAAGCGGTTTGAATAAAAGCCCGTAAAGGCGAAAAGCTTTTGAGTTTGCTCTGAAACACCTTGCCAACTATTCACATCCATAAAATCATCCACATCAGTAGAAAACAATGTTTTAGATGATGTATTTGTGTTGGAAGTTGGATCAGAATAAGATACTTGAGCATGGGAAGCTATTCCAAGCAACACTAAAAAGCTTAAAATACTTGTACACTTTTTCATTATGTAACTCCTAAAATTCATTAAATTTTAAAAGTACTATACAAAAAAAAAGTAGTTTGTCAATTAGGGGAGTTTTTAGGGATGGCAAAAAAAAGAGCAGGCGTTCCCGAAACAAGTTCGGGGTGACATATTATTCTGCAGCTTCTTTTAGCAAACCGCCGAAGTTTTTTAGATAATCGGCAAAAGAAATGTATGAAAGCAAAACACAAACAAAAAAGAAACCATAACCAACATAACGGAAAATGTCCAAAAAATTATCCGGCAGGCCTAAAATAAGGTTCAGGCTTGTACGAACAAGGGCTTCTTGAGCAAGGGCAACAAAGCAACTGATTACATAAAAAACAGTCTTTAACTTTCCCCCCTTACGGGCAGCGATTGCGGTTCCCCTATTAGCGGCAACCATACGTAAAAAATTCTGGCTGAATTCACGATAGAGAATTAGTATGTAAAGGACAGTCGGCATATATCCGGAAAAAACAAAACAAGTAAATGTTGACAAATGAAGGAAAACATCGGCAAAGGGATCAAACATCTTACCAAAGTCGCTTACCTCACTATGTTTTCTTGCATAATAACCGTCAAAATAATCAGTCAATTCAGCAAAAGCAAGAAGTGGAATCAGGATGCAAACGGTTAAAATTGAAAAAATGCTACCAGTAGGAATTTTCAGCCAAATCGGAAGAAAATATATAATAAAAAATATCGGGGCAACAATTATTCTTGTGAGTGTAAATTTATTTGAGGTTTTCATTTCCTATCTATTTTAATAAGATTTGTAATCCCTTGCAATAGTGATTGC
>CAJOQA010000239.1 GCA_905236465.1 uncultured Treponema sp. | reverse complement strand
AAGCTTGGATGTATGAAGGAGAAGCATCTATACGCACAGTAGACTTTATGATTTCTATAGGAGAAAATATATGCAGGCAATAATTCTTGCAGCTGGAATGGGGAAAAGATTAGGCCGTTATACAAAAGAAGCAACTAAGTGCATGGTAAAAGTAAACGGAAAAACTTTAATTGAATACGCAATAGAATCGCTAGTGCAAAATAATATAAGAAAACTTATTATGGTTATAGGGTACAAGGGGGATGTACTTAGAGACTTTATAAAAGAAAAATTTAACAAGTCAAATCTTAATGGAATGGAAATTGAATATATTGAAAATCCCATTTATGATAAGACAAACAATATATACTCTCTTTATTTAGCTTGCGATAAACTTATGCAAGATGACACAATCCTATTAGAAAGCGATTTGATTTATCGTCCTCAAATAATTTTCAAATTGATAGAAAGCAGCGAAAAAAATCTTGCGGTTGTATCTCCTTTTGAGTCATGGATGGACGGAACTTGTACAATGCTTGACGATAATAATTATATTACAGGCATAATAGATAAAAAACATTTTGATTGGAAAAATACAGGTGCTTACTTTAAAACAGTAAACATCTATAAGTTTTCAAAAGAATTTTCAAATCAGTATTATGTTCCATTTTTAGAAGCGTACAAAAAAGCTTTTGGCGAAAATGAATACTATGAACAAGTGTTAAAGGTTCTATCTTTTCTTTCTGCATCTATTCTAAAGGGACTTACTGTTTCTGGAGATACTTGGTACGAAATTGATGATCCAGCAGATCTTGCAATAGCAGAAAATCGATTTGCAACAGGAAAAGAAAAACTTAGCAAACTACAGCACCGGTTCGGAGGTTATTGGCGGTTTCCAAAACTTAAAGACTACTGCTACCTTGTAAATCCATATTTTCCACCACAAAAAATGATAGATGAACTTTCATCAAATTTTGAAAGTCTGCTTGCACAATATCCTAGTGGAGCAGCAGAACAAAGTATACTGGCAGGTAAGATATTTAACATTTTACCAGAAAATATTGTGGTGGGTAACGGGGCTGCGGAACTAATTTCTTCTTTAGGAAAAAAACTCAGAGGAAAAGTTCTTGTTCCTTATCCAACTTTTAACGAATATCCGTAACGATTTGACAATGCAGAAATTGTACCACTACTTACAGACAAAAATAATTTTTCTTATACTGCTCAAGATATATTAAAAGCTGCAAAAGAAAATGAATGTAAAACAGTACTTCTTATAAATCCAGATAATCCATCAGGTTCATTTATAAAAGAAGCAGATATGCTAGACCTTCTTACAGGTTTAAAAGAAATTAATGCTACAATATTATTCGATGAGTCTTTTATTGATTTTGCTGACAGTAATCTTCGATACACTTTATTAAAGCAAGAAATTCTTGACGCTTTTCCAAATTTAATTGTAGTAAAGTCAATAAGTAAAAGTTATGGGGTACCAGGCTTAAGACTTGGCATATTAGCTAATACAAGCAAAGATTTTATTCAGGATATAAAGAAAAAAAATTCTATTTGGAACATTAATTCTTTTGCAGAGTATTTCCTACAGATTTATGAAAAATATAAAGGATCTTATTCTATAGCTTGTGATGCAATTGCTAACGAACGGAAAAGGTTTATTAACGATCTAAAAAAACTTCCGCACATAACTGTTTATCCAAGTCAAGCAAACTTTATCCTTTGCAAATTTGATGATACAATCCGTTCAGATGAAATAGCAGTAAAAATGCTAGAAGAAGCAGATATTTTCATCAAGGATTTAACTGGCAAGAAATGTTTCCCAAACAGCAACTTCATAAGGCTTGCCATAAGAAGCAAAGAAGACAATGAAAAGCTTGTAGAATATTTGAAAAATAAAATACTTTTCTAGCGTTACCCCGAACGTGCTTCGGGGTCTGCTGCTACCCTAACCTATTTTCTTGCAATATCGCAGATAAGTTGCACACACCTGTCTTCCCCCAAAGAAGAAGAGCGCAAGCATAAATCATAGAATTCAGCTACACCAAACTCAGTACTGGTATAGTGGCTGCAGTACTTTTTTCGCATTTTATCAACGGTCCTCATGTGGTCTACTATCTTCTGCTCTGTCATGTCCTTCATCTTTTCTTTCTTCATCCTCTGCAACCTCCAATAGGGGTCTGCTCCAATAAAGACATGAAGAGAATTATCAAACTCATGCAAAATACTGTTCGCGTTGCGACCAACAATAACACATTTACCCTTTTCGCCAAGGCGCCTAATCACCTGCTTTTGGGCAGCAAAAAGTTTTTCATCCAGGGGGCGGTTATAGAAATCAAAGAGGCTTTGGCCAAAACCAAAAAGGAATGGAACTTTTTCATCCCACCTTACCATCCGCTCTATATCTATTCCAAATTCCTTTGCTGCCTGCAAAATAATTGACTTGTCGTAGTAGTCATAGCCTAATTCCTTTGCGACTTCCCGTCCAATGGAACCTCCGCCAGCACCAAATTCACGGCTTATGGTTATTATTTTTTTCATACAATTTCTCCTAAAGGACCTTGTTCAAAAAGCTGATTGTTCTTTCTTCTTTTGGATGTAAAAGAACTTCTTCGGGAGTTCCCTGCTCTATAATGTAGCCCCCGTCCATAAAAATTACACGGTCTGCAACTTCGCGAGCAAATCCAATTTCGTGAGTAACAACAACCATGGTCATACCGGCCTTGGCAAGTTCTTTCATTACCGCCAAAACCTCCCCTACCATCTCAGGGTCAAGGGCAGATGTAGGTTCATCAAAAAGCATAATAGAAGGATTCATTGCAAGCGCACGTGCTATGGCAACCCTCTGTTTTTGTCCGCCAGAAAGCTGCTGAGGAAAAACTTCAGCCTTAGAAGCCATGCCTACCCTGTCTAAAAGCTTCATCGCTGTTTCTTGTGCCTGCTCTTTTGTCATCTTCTTTAGTTTTACGGGAGCAAGCATAACATTTTTTATTACGTTCATATTAGGAAAAAGATTGAAATGCTGAAAGACCATACCAATATTTTCCCTTACAAGATTGATGTTTACGTGTTTATCTAAGATATTAGTCCCATTTATTATAATAGTACCTTCACTTGCCTTTTCAAGATTATTAAGGCATCGTAAAAATGTTGACTTACCACTTCCAGAAGGTCCTATGACAACAACAACTTCCCCTTCGTTTATGTCTATACTTATATCTTTAAGAACTTCCAAAGAACCAAAGGATTTTTTCAAATGCTCTACATGTATCTTGTTTTTATCTGTCATCTATTTTTATCCTCTTTTCGATTCTTTTTGCTATTTTACTAAGTGTGACGATTACAATCATATAAAGGATGCCAACTATTGCCCAAGTCTGAAAATTCAAGAAAGTGTTACCCGCTATTGTGCGACCGGTATTTGTAAGTTCAGGGTATCCTATTACAGAAAGAATAGACGTGTCTTTTAGAGTGATTATAAACTGATTAATTATAGAGGGAATCATTACACGAAAAGCCTGTGGAAGGACTACAAACCTCATGCTCTTTGCATAAGAAAGACCTAAACTTCGGCTTTCTTCCATTTGCCCCTTGTCAATGCTTTCAATTCCAGCACGAAAAATTTCTGCCATATAGGCACCGCAGTTCATTGCTAATGCAATAGTACCAGCTTGTAAAGCTGTAAGACGAAAATTATTAAAGCCTAGTAGTTTTATTCCCTGAGGTATACCAAAGTAAATGAAAAAAGCAAGAACTATCATCGGTACCCCGCGGATTGCATCCACATAAATGGTT
>CAJOQA010000238.1 GCA_905236465.1 uncultured Treponema sp. | reverse complement strand
TTAGGGATTCACTTTTTTCAAAGGTAGCCCTTGTAACAGGAGCTACTACAATCTGAGCAACCCTGTCGCCATTGCAAACTGTAAAATCTTCTTTAGATAAATTAATAAGAAGAACTTTTAATTCTCCCCTATAATCGCTATCTATTGTCCCTGGGCTGTTTAAGACCGTCACTCCATTTTTAAAAGCAAGTCCACTTCTTGGCCTCACCTGAATTTCAAACCCTTCAGGTATTTCAAAAAAAAGACCTGTAGGAACAAGAGCCCTTTCTCCACTTTTCAAAAGCAAGCGTTCGGTTAAATACGCACAAACATCAGCACCAGCAGCTCCCAAACTTTTATACTCTGGTAAAAGCGCCCCTTCTTGAGCTTTACACTTTATATTTACAGTTTGCATTTTTCTATTTCCTCCGCAATCATTTTTTTATCTTTAGCTGAAATTTTCTTTCCAAAAACAACAAAGGACATCCTTGAAAAATTTACAAGAGTGTCTATAATATCTATTAAATCTTTTCTAGAAACTTCCATAAGTTTTTTATTATCACTATCCAAATCATTTAAGGGGAAGCCCCTGCAAACTGCACTTTTATTTGCATTGCAAAGAGATTCCATATTTTCACATGCGATTATATTTGAACCGCACAAATTCCTTTTGGCGTCTAAAATCTCTTTATCAGAAGGAGGTTCATCTTTTAGCCTTTTTAATTCAGCAAGCAAAAGATTACAAACTTTTACTAGATTCTTTTTATCACAAGAAGCATACGAATACCAGGCAGTAAAATCCTCATACCACAACCTGCTAGAATATACGTTATAGCAAAGCCCTGCTTTTTCCCGTAGGGAATCAAAAAGACGGCAACTCATGGTTTCACCAAAAAGTGCGTCCAAGACAGAAAGGGTCTTACTCTGCTTTTCAGATAAGGGGGCAGCTAGTTTAAAGACAACAAAAATCTGCATTTGGTTAAAAGAAGATGAAATAAACTCAAGTCCAAAATTCCAAACAGCTTTTTGTTTAAAATGGAATTCCTTAGGATATTCAATACAGGGCTTATGGTTAGAAAGTTTTTCCAAAAAGGGCTTCACCTGACTGCTTTCAACATTACCAGCTACACTTACAAGCAGCTCACCACATACAAAGTATTTTTTATACCAATCTATAAGCTGAGACCGACTGAGTTTTTCAACATCTTCAACAGTGCCACCTATATTGTAACCAATATTTTGATCTTTCCATATAAATCTTGAAGCTGCTTCTTTTGCACATTCCTCGCTATCATCTAAAGAAGAGGCTATTTCATTTTGGACAACAGACCTTTCTTTTTCAAGTTCTTCCGTATCAAATATACAGTTCTCGGTCATATCACAAAAGGTTTCAAGAGCTAAGGCTACATTTTCTTGCCCACTGGGAATAAGGCAATACATACAAACACAATCATCACTAGTATATGCGTTTACAGAACCGCCCATCCTGTCAAATACAAGAGAAATATCCCTGGCACAAAGTTTCTTGCTTCCTTTAAAAAGCATGTGCTCACACAGATGACTTAGACCATGTTCGCCTTCTTTTTCATACCTTGATCCAGTAAAAAAGAAAAAACCGATCGCTACCGACTTGGCACTTTTGACCGGCTCTGTTATAAGAAGTACATTATTGCAAAGAATTTCTTTACTTATCATAAACAAAACAAAGGCAGCCCCTGTTTAGAGGCTGCACTTTTTTTTACTTGTTTTTAGCTTGTTCCTCGATTGCATCAATATAAGACAGATTCAAACGGCCCATCTTATCAACCTCAAGGAGCTTTACGCTCACAACCTGACCTTCCTTAAGAACATCGCTAACCTTTTCTACGCGACTACGTGAAAGTTTAGAAATGTGGCAGAGCCCTTCCTTTCCGGGAAGAATCTCAATGAAAGCACCAAAGTCCATAATGCGTTTTACAGTTCCTGTATAAATTGTACCTGGTTCTGGATCTTCGCAAATACCCTTTACAGCAGCCTTTGCAGCATCTGTTGCTTTTCCAGTCTTACCATAAATCGTAACAGTACCATCA
>CAJOQA010000237.1 GCA_905236465.1 uncultured Treponema sp. | reverse complement strand
AGCGAGAGGGATTTGAACCCCCGATACCCGTAAGAGTATAACGGTTTTCAAGACCGCCGCGTTCGACCACTCTGCCATCGCTCCAAAAAGAATGTATAGTGACTATACAATATTGAAAAATAAATGTCAAGTAGCCATTGCGAAAAAAGTTTGTTTTTTTACAATGCTACTTGAAATCTTAAGAAAAACTACTGTCCCTTGCGGGCAGCGATTGCTTTTTTTACGCTTTCCGCAAAGAGCTGGTTCTGGTCTGTCCTTTCTTTTGCAGAAAAATCAGGAGACCCGTCTTTGCTAGACCTATAGAACTTAGAAGCATCGCTTGAGTAAGCAGGGCTTGTCTTGTTGTTGATCCACCAGTCAAGAACAGCGATAATGCACAGCGTATACTTTATAAGGTTTGCATTTGTTGCGGCTGTAGTAGCATCGTCGTGTTTTGCTCCTAAAAGAACATCCAATCTCTTTGAAATAACATTAGGGATTTCAAAATTATAGCGATTCCAGGGGTTTAGTACCCCAAGAACAGGTTTCTTTTCGGCGGAATTCTCGTCTATTCTGCCAGCTAAGACAGTGAAAACCCTGCGGACATAGTTTGTCCTATTGTAAAGGGGGGAGTATTTGTTGTCTGCCCTAGGCTTAGTCAAAGTTGGTGCATTGAACTTTAGGTGGGGCAAGAAGTAGAACTTACAGGCCCAATACATCTTGTTGATAAGCTCCTTGCCGTAGTTTGTGCTGGCATAGTCGCTTTGGGTATACAAGGTGTTCATAAAAGACCGTAAATCCTCGCCATAGTTCTTGTTGAAGCAATCCTCATAGTAGTAGCTCCAGTCGCTCATTACATTGGTAATGGAATCTGGCAGGGCACCTAATTTTTCGTCAGCCTTTATGTTAAATTCAATGTTGCGACAGCCGTGGAATAAATCTTCTAGGATTTTTATAAGAACGAGGGTTACCTGAATTCCATTGTCCTGGCTTAGCATATTAAAGCCGTCGTCAAATTTATAGAGGGGCTGAAAATAGGGGTACATGTCAGGGTGACTTTCTAGCCTGTTAAAGCCTGAGTCAGGGAAGAGCTGATCAAGGATTTTAAGACCTGCTTCTACAATTTCATCCCTTTTGCCAGGAATATCTTCTTCCTTCTTCTTTTCCTCTTCTTTTACATCTTCTTCAGGCTTTTTCTCTTCATCTGATTTCTTTTCTTCAGAAATCTTTTTCCTTTTTTCTGGAGCAAGAAGGTCAAATTTTGAAATTCCTAAAAAGTTAAGGATTTGGGTAAGCTGTTGCGTAAAGAATTTGGGAAATTCCACGTATTCGGTTGAGCACATCCTCATCAGTAGCGGGTACATGCCTTTTATAATCTGGTCGTAGACGTAAATCCATTCTGTTACCCCCTGTTTTGCCAGAGTTTCCAACTTTTTTTTGTCTATTTTGGGGTATTCGCAGATGTCAGTGAAAATTTCCTTAATTGTATCTGAAATTTTCTGCTCGCCAATATAGTAAATGGTTATAACTTCCTTGTAGATTTCCCGCGTAATCGGAATCAGCATTGGGATTGTGAGTTCTGAAGACTGCTCTTCTATTTGAAGCAACATCACCTTTATGTCTCGTAAGGTCCATTTTCCGACTGTGCGCAAAAATTTAAATTTAAGGTCTGGTTCAGTTGCAATCTTTGCCTTGTAGGTTGCAGGGGAACCCTGAATAAAGGTTTTTACGGTCGTAATAAAAGCTTGAAGATGGTCCACATGGCGCTTGAGGGTGTAGGAACCGAATTTTTTTGTAACTTTTTCCTTGTTTTTCCCTGAAGAAAAAAGAAAGTTTAAGAAACCGTAGTCAGGTTTAATGGCATATTCGTCGGATTGCATCAAGCGGTTCATCAGCTTTAGGTTGCGGGCAGAAAGGGCCGGCAAGTCTGCATCCGTTTTGCGGACTTTTGCAACTGAATCAGAAGAAGAACTTGAAGAGTTAGCTGCTGCTTTTGCAGTAGCATCAGAGGATGTCATTCCTGAAGTACGGACTTTTCCCCCTACAACTATACGGCTACTACGGCTCTTGGGGAGGGTTGAAGGATCTATTGGGGCTGACCGTTCGGGCAGGATTTCTCCCCCTAATTTCTTCTGCATCTCCAAGGCTTCTTGGGGATCTAAGGGCCCTATGTTTCGTCTGGTCTGTTCAAATGTTCCCGGTGCAAAAGAGCGAGCCGGACTGTTGTTAGAATCGTTAGGCATTACAACTCCATATTTTATAAACGAATAACGTATTTCTTGGCTAATCCTGGTAGCGAGCGGATATTTACTTTTTCTCCGCTAGAAGTCAGGATAACGCCGTCAAAAACACCATAAATTGTGTGGTATTCAGAACGAAGGACAAATACGCTGATTCTGTTTTTATTATCGGAAAGCGGTGTAAAAGTTAAGTCCACCATATTTTCCGTGTCCTGAATAATCCATTTATCCATTATACCATAAGGGTGGGTAATTACAACAGGAGGAAGGGGGGTAACCTGATTTTCTGTACAAAGTACATTACCGTTATACTTGTCGCTGTCTACTGCTTCTTGTGAAACTGATTGAATCCTAAAAGAGACTGCTTTTCCATCTAAACTTCCAAGACCGGTGACAAATTCACCATGACTGCGGAATTTCATGTAAGTACGGTTTATATCAAAAAAGGAAAAACCTTCAGCATCAGGCATTGTTTGGCTGGGTTCTCCGTTTGGAATGAGGGTTATAGCTCCGTGTACCGGCAAGGAAGCATAATAGTGGGCCGAAGACCGGCGTAAGGTGGGGGCTGGGAGCACGCAAGTGATTTCCGCGCACTTGTCTTTTGCAAAGGAGGCCACCAAGGCTGTGTTCGCGGAAGGGTTTGAGGATGTGCCGTGTAAATTAAAGATTACAGAAAGTTTTTCATGGCTTCTGTCCCAACTGATCCTGATATACCTTCTTTTTTTATAGCAAGAAGTTGATGCAGCTTCTAGTTTGTGGGGAACAAAACGGCGACGGGGTCCCATTATGCTTCGGTACACGTACTTTTGTTTAGTCTTCATGTTCCAGAATATAACTTCTGCCATACCGAATATTTTTGAGTCGTAGAAGTCTATGCTACCTATGAAATCCCCTAAGCTAAAGTAAAAACTTAGGCGGCTTTTTATCCTGAGGTTTGTTATCCATGTGGGAAGGGGAATTACCCCGTAAGGCATTTTAACCCCACGAATGTCAAGTTTTTCGGGGTGGGCGGCAAAAGTTCCGAAAACCGGCTTGCCGTTTTTTACAAAAGACTTCGGGCATTCCTTTATTTCTCTGCTGTACAAGGCTACTCCTTGCCCTTCTTTTTATTTAGGATGAAAAGAGTTAGCATAAGCAGGAGTCCGCCTGCTATCATCATAAAGCATAAAATCTGCCCTGTAGAAATATCTAGAAGGGAAGAATTCCTATAAAGTATCTTGTTGCCATCTGGCGAGATTCTATAGCCTAAATCTGCATCGGGTTCTCTAAAGTATTCTATTACAAAGCGGACACTTCCATAACCCAGGGTATAGATAGCACTTAAAAAGCCGTCAAAGGGCTTGTGTTTGCGCACAGTCCACAGGATAAAAAAGAGGAGCAACCCTTCAAAAAGTGCTTCGTAGAGTTGGCTGGGGTGGCGGGGTAGCCGGATGAGTTTATCTGTGCTGCTTATGCTTAAGCCACATTTGGCAGCAAAGTCTTGTACCCAGGCTAAACTTGTGGAGAATTCTTCTGATCTTGGGAAAATCATGCCCCAAGGAACGGTTGTTAGGCGACCATACAGTTCTCCGTTTAGGAAGTTTCCTAAGCGACCAAAAGTGTACCCGAGGGGAATTGCTACACACATTGCATCTGCCCACTTCCAAAAGGGGCGTTTGTGGCTTTTGCACCAAATAATCATGCCGATAAGTCCGCCTATGAAACCACCGTGATATGACATTCCGGCAAGACCGGTAAATTTGCCAGTCTGGGTGTCAAAGGGCCAGAAAATCAGCCAGGGCTTTTTCCAATAGTCTCCGCTTGTATCGTAAACTAGAGTTGAAAATATGCGGGCTCCTAAAAGCAAAAAGATAATTCCGCAAGCAATAAAGCTGAAAATATCATCTTCAGAAGCTGCTTTAGGTCCGTTTAATGCCCCTTCTTTTTGCTGCAATTTAAGAATAAAAAAAGCTGTGGCAAAGGCAAAAATGTACATGAGTCCGTACCAGCGCAAAAGACCTAAGACCGGTACGTTGGGGAAAATTTCAGGGTGAATCCATGAAGGATAATTTACATAAAGAAAGTGTGCTGGCATTATACTTTATATCCCATTTTTATAGCATTGACGATTTTCTTCTTTAATAGAAGATTTTCGTTTCTTAGGCTGGTAATCTCAAACTGCTGCTGCTTGATGGTTTCTGCAAGCTCTCCCATAGTAAGTGCTCCTGAGCCCACAAGCTCTTCAACATAAGACATTCGCTGGCCAAAGTCGTCGCTGGCTTCTTCTGAAGCTGCCTGAAAAGATGTTTCCGCAGCCTGTGTAATGTCATAGGCATCGTCAAATTTCAATGTCGCAGAATGGATAATCTTATCTGCTATGCGGTAAATTGCCTGTGAGATAAGGGACTGCGGCTTGTAGATTATGACAGGAAGCCTTGAAGATAGGGCCTTGTCCTGCATTGTATCACGGTAAACTACGCCTAGGTGTTCTATGTTCATCCCTAGAAATTCCTGGCAGGAATGACGGATTCTTTGGGCCCTGTCTGCGTCTTTTGGATCGTCAATCATGTTTAAAACCATGCGGGGGTGGAATTCGTCCATTCTTTTTTTGAAGAGTTCGGCGTTTTTAGGGTCAATTTGAATCAAGGTTTCAAAAAGTTTGGGTATGTAAAGCTTTTGTAAAGACGTCGGGTCTTTTTTTAGCTCTTCAAGTTTATAATAAGCGGGGCTTCCTTTTTTGAATGTGTTGTACATCATGCGGAAAACTATATTTTTAAGGAAGAGATAGCCGTTTAATGTTGCGGTTACAGTGGGAGCTGTTACCAGAATTCCTTGAGGTGACAAAAGAAACATGTCAAGGATAGTCAGGTGGGTTCCAGCTCCCAGGTCAAGAATCAAATAATCGTAGTTTAAGGACTGAAAACGGCGGATTAAATCGTTTTTTTTGCCTGCTTTTAATGAAGTTAATCCTGGTATTTCAGAATCACCTGCTATAAAGTAAACATTTTCGTAGTCTGTGGGGACAATTATATCTTCAAAGGCTGATTGCCCTGTTAAATAGGTACCGATTCCCTTTTTAGGGGATGTTTGTCCTATAACCAGGTGTAGGTTTGAGGAGCCTAAATCTAAATCAATAAGTAGAACTTTTTTTCCTGCCTGTCCTAAGGCTATAGCAAGGTTTGCGCTTAAAAGGCTTTTGCCCACTCCGCCCTTGCCACTTGCAATTGGTATTATCTGCATAAGGTTTATTATAACAAAGAAAGTTCCTTTCTACAAGTATTTGAGTTGCAAGTAGAGACCCCGACACCAGTTTAGGCTGACACGTAAGTTCTGGAGGGGTGCACTTATAACCCCAGTGTTTGAGCGCCAAGGAGGGCGCATATTATCGCCTGCAGATTTGCAACGCAAATCTGCAATCCAAAAAAAATCCAAGGATGGATTTTTTTTGGCCCTTGACTAGATTAGCTTTTTACTTTAAAGTACTCGTCTGCGCAGTTTATGAAGCCTCAAAAACTCCTGCGCTTAATAAATTAAAATCCTTAAGGAGGTCAGTCTTATGAAAAAGATTGGTCAGTTCGTCCGTGACGAATGGACAGACATGAAAGTTCTGCTCCGCAATATTCCGTCACTTACAATCACGTTTTTTATTCTTTCAGTTGTCTGCGCAAACCTGATGGCTAACAAGGAACTTTTAAACTATAAGTTTGTCGCCTTGGACTGCGGTTTTGTCTTTAGCTGGATAATGTTCCTCTGCATGGACGTAATCTGCAAGAGATGGGGGGCAAAGGCTTGCGTAAAGGTGTCTCTTTTGGCCCTTATTGTAAACTTAAGTGTTTGCGGACTTTTTGCCCTGCTTGCCAAAGCCCCAGGGATGTGGGGAGAATTTTATGCTGAAGAAAACATGGCAGTGAATGTTGCGCTGAATAATACCTTTGGTGGTAGCTGGTACGTTGTCTTAGGTTCTGGCTTAGCCTTTATGACTTCAAGTATAGTGAATGCCCTGTTGAATTCAGCTATAGGCAAGGCTGTAAAATCAAATGGCTTTGTTGCTTTTGCCCTAAGAAGCTATGTTTCTACTATAATAGCACAGCTTGTTGACAACTTTGTCTTTGCGACTGTGGTTTCAAAGATTTTCTTTGGCTGGACCTGGACACAGGTTTTTGTCTGCTCTGCGATAGGGGCAGTTTGCGAGCTTTTATGTGAAGTTCTTTTTAGCGGAATAGGCTACCGTGTGGTAAGGCAGTGGGAAGAAGAAAAAGTTGGCGAAGGCTATTTTGAGTTTAAGAAGAGTAAGCATAGGATAGCAGGCTAGCTGATGAAAGTTTTAGTAACAGGCTCTTCTAAAGGAATTGGCAGGCAGGTTTGCGTAAAGTTTCTTGCGCAGGGCCATGAAGTTTTGGGCTTGGATCTTTTAGAAGACACTATCTCTAAAGATTGTACTCTTACGGGGCGGGAAAAGTATACCCACTTTACTGCTGATATTTCATGCAGGGAATCTTTGCCTGATATAAGCGATGTGGAGATTTTAATAAATAATGCCGGTGTTCAGGCAGCTGATGAAAGAGATATAAGCGTAAATCTTTTAGGAACAATGGCTGTTACTGAAAAATATGCTTTTCAGCCAAAGATTAAGTCTGTTCTATTTAATAGCTCAGTGTCAAGTTTGACTGGTAACGAATTTCCTACCTATGTTGCTTCTAAGGCAGGTGTTACCGGCTACATGAAAAACTGTGCAATCCGCCTTGCAAACCAATACCAGGCAACCTGTAATGCGGTGTGTTTTGGTGGGGTTGCAACGGAGCTGAATGACAGTGTGATGAAAGATCCTGCTTTATGGCAAAAGATTATGGACGTGACCCCTTTAAAAAAATGGGCTACGGTTGAGGAAGCGGCTGATTGGTGCTACTTTCTTACAGTGACTAATACTTTTTGTACTGGACAGGCGATAGATGTTAGCGGCGGGGAGCGGAATTGTGCGGATTTGTTTGTGTGGGGAGCTGACTGAAAACTGTGTGATATGCTAAAAATATGCAATTTTTTTGGCTCAATCCCGAATTTTGTGTGATTTTTGATTCCGGACATAAGTTTTTCTTGAGGCATCAAAGAGCTTGAGGAAAAAATAGT
>CAJOQA010000236.1 GCA_905236465.1 uncultured Treponema sp. | reverse complement strand
ATTTTATAACCAACCTTTCCTTTAAAAACAAGGATATAAAATTTGCAGGTGGGGCCACTAGCAGGTGCAAGGGCGATTTTACCCCCATGTTCCTCTTCCATAACGAAGAAATCGTGACAAAGGGAATCCTTCTGATTGCATATAGCGGGAAGGACCTCTTTGTGGAACTTAAAGTTGAGCAGGGGTGGATCCCCGTAGGAAAAGAGCATCAGATTACAAAACTTACCAGCTCCAAAAGAGTTTCGGAAATTGACGGGATGTCTGTTACCGAACTTTACAAAAAATACTTTGGAATAGAAGATAACGAGTATTTTGCCGCCAACGCAAGGAGCTTTCCCTGGCTTATCGAACGCGACGGCTTGCACCTTGCCCGGGGACTTGGCTATTTTGATGAGGACAAGAATATTGTCCTTTTCTGCGACATTCAAGAGGGGGAAAAGTTCTTCTTTTCATTTGGAAGCATGGTCCGTATCTTGGAGCGGACTGCCCTCTATTCACGCAAGCTCATTCCCCTGCAGATGGAAGCCATATACCTTTCAATATGCAGTTACCGGAAGGAATACTTTGGAGATGAAGAGCAGACTGAAATAAACTATTTTAAAGAAGCCTGCCCTTCTGTCGGCGGAGCTGCGATCGCGGGGGAAATTGCAACTTATGGCGGCAAGGTGCGGGTGTTGAGCTGTAGCACGGTAATACTTTCTATGAGGGAAGGTTTACCAGATCAGGGAAAAATATGCTGCAACCTGCCTCCACTTGTCAAACTCGATGGGGAAATCCCCATTATGGATCGGGTATATTCCCTTCTAAAAAATACGGCAAAAGAATATGCCGAGATGCGGGAAGAAGAAAAAGAAAGGGAACTGCAAAAACGCATAGAAATTGAACGGGCAGCAAACCTTGCAAAATCAGCCTTTTTAAGCAGCATGAGCCACGAAATCCGCACACCGATCAGCGCCGTCTTGGGCATGAACGAAATGATTTTGCGGGAAGAGACAAATCCTAAAATCCTTGAGTATGCGGAAAATATCCACAATGCGGGGAATGCCCTTCTAAGCCTTATAAACGAAATCCTTGACTTTTCTAAAATTGAAGCGGGAAAAATGGAGATCATAAATGACAAGTATAGCCTGTCTTTCCTCCTAAACGACTTGCTTGTGATGATTGACGTGAAGGCAAAAGACAAGGGCTTGACCCTTTCATTTATCATTGACTCAGAAATCCCCGACGAACTTATAGGCGACATGAACCGCCTTAGGCAGGTTTTAATAAATATCCTGAACAACGCAATCAAGTATACGGAAAAAGGTTCTGTTAGGCTGAATGCCTCCTTTAAGAAAGTATCCGATAAGGAAACAGAGCTTACATTCCACATAGTAGACACGGGAATTGGCATAAAGGAAGAAGACCTGCCCAAACTTTTCTCCCCTTTTGAGCGGATTGAGGAAAAACGCAATAGCCACATAGAAGGCACAGGTCTTGGCATGAGCATCACAAAGAGGCTGCTTGACATGATGGGGAGCCGCCTTGAGGTGTCTAGTGTTTACGGTTCGGGCTCAGACTTTTTCTTTACAGTAAAACAAGAAGTTTCTGATTGGGCCCCTGTGGGGGACTTTGCAAAAAAGGCAAAAGAAAAGAATAAGAGGCTTAGGCTAAGCAAAAAACTTTTTACAGCCCCCTCCGCAAAGATTTTGGTTGTTGACGATACTTCCATGAACCTGACTGTTATAAAAAATCTTTTAAAACGGACAAAAATTCAGGTAACAACCTGCCTTAGCGGAAAAGAAAGCATAGAGGCGTGCAAAAAAGACAAGTTCGACATAATATTCATGGACCACAGGATGCCTGTCATGGACGGAAGCGAAGCCTTACAAAAAATCAGGGAGCTGGGGGATGAAACACTAAACAAGGACACACCTATTATTGTTCTCACCGCAAACGCCGTCAGCGGGGTAAAAGAAACATTTTTAGCGCAGGGCTTCAATGACTATATTTCTAAACCCATAGATCCCAATGAGCTTGAGGAGATAATCCGAAAGTGGCTGAACGCAGACAAAGTAATTGATTCTAATAAAGAAACTAATTATGGCTCCCTTCTAAAAAGGGCAGCAGCTTTTAAAGAAAACGACAGTTTTTTCAGCAAGATTTCTGAAATAGAAGAAATTGATTTTGACTCAGGCCTGAAATTCAGCGGAAGCAGGGAATCGTACAAAGAGCTACTAAAAGAATTTGCCCTAACCGCAAATGACACCATCCAGCTTATAGAAAAACTCTTGCAAGAAGGGGATATTAAAAATTACACAGTAAAAGTCCACGCCTTAAAATCTTCCGCCCGACTTATAGGGGCAAAAGAACTTTCAGAAAAAGCAGCCTACCTTGAAAGTTGTGGGGACAAGGGTGACAGAGAGCAGATAAAATCAAAGAATGGCGATTTGATTTTTACCTATAAAAATATAGTCCTTAAAATAAACGAGGCTATTTCTCAATCTAGTAATTCCAAGCTGCCTGAAATGTCTATAGAAGAATTAAAGGAAGCCTACAGGGGAATTAGGGAATGCCTTGAGGCCTTTGATTTTGACACCGCCGATTTTATCAGGGAAAGCATAGAAAAGCATGAGATTCCAGCAGAGGAAAAAGAAAGATTTGAAAAACTAAGAGTCCGTCTTATTCAAGTTGATAGGGATGGAGCATTACAAATACTCAATTAACATTTAGGAGGTTTTTATGGCTAAATGTACTACAAAAAAAGCAAAGGAACAGACAGTTGAAGAAAGGAGTCTTTCACAAGAAGAAATAGACGATCTTTTTCAGGCGATTTCAGGAAAAGAGAACCGGTACGACACGATTCTTGACCAAAGTGACATTGACGAGCTGGTTAATATAGCAGCAAAAGTCCGTGCCGCAGAAACTCCAAAGGGAACCAAAAAAGAAGCCCTTGAATATGAAATGGATAGCGTTTTAGGAAAAAGACCAGCAAAAGTACGCCGCTTCAATTTTGCTAAGCCGGAATTCCTTTCTCGGTCCGCGCTTACAGAAATTTCAAAGACAATAGGCAAGAGCTTTGATATCGTAACTGACACTTTGGCTGATGAGCTGGACAAAAAACTTACGGCTTCTGTCTCACAGGTTTCAGTAATTACCCATGAAGACTTTGTAAAGCAGGCCTCTAAATTTTCTTATTCTGGGGCTTACCTATTTGAAGGGAAAAATACAGCTGCCCTGGAAATTACAGCAGACGGGGCTTCTTGCAACACATTGATTCTTGACAAGCCAAGCAAAAGCAGACGGGCCTTTGACACAAAAGCTATAAAGGTTGGTTTTTTGGACTTAATTTGCGAAACAATCTGCACTGAACTTTACAGGAAAGCAAAGGGGCCTGGGGTCTCAATCGTAAACACTTACAGTAAAGAAGACCCTACCCTGCTTGACGGAGAAGGCAACAGCGAAGGTATGGGGTGTCTTGTCGCAGTATACCTTGAACAGCAGGCCAAGGGCAAAAAGACTGACGGTATTATAGTAAACATTTGGTTGGGCAAAAACTTGCTTGACTGTTTTGTAGAAAACGGTGTAAAACTGGGCGGATATGACGGCTCTTATGCTGACGTCACCTTTAATTCCAAAGTGGAAACAAATGCCTTTATTTCTGTGGGCCGACTTGCAATTGAAAAGGGCGAAAAGTTTGAGAAGGGTAAAGTCTTTGAACTGAACAGCACGCCTGGAACCTATGTTGAAGTTGTAAAAGGAAGCAAGACCCTAGCAAGGGGTGAGCTTGTAATCCTTGCAAATTCGGATAGCGACAATAAATTAGGCGTCAGGATCATGGAATAGCAGTAAAAAAGGTAGGGGGACTGCATTTTCTGCTGTCCTCTTGCCTTACTTTTAATATTTTAATAAAATAAAAGAATGAAAGCAAGAAAAATTATTTTATCTGCAATAGTCCTGTTGACATGCACAGTAGCTGCATTTTCTCAAGTGTATGTTGAAGGCGGGGGAAGTTTAGTCTTTGCCCAACACGAGATGCAGAAAGACGTAAACACTCTGAACGCAGGCACTGCTTTTTTTGGCGGAATAGGTTTTCAAAAGGACTCTTGGCTTTTTGGCTTTGAATATGCACGGAATTTTTGGAATATCGATGAAGAGGGTGTAAAGAATTATAAAGAAAACTATTTTCTTTACAAAATGCGTTACCAGTTTCTTTTTTCACAAATAGCCCTGACCCCGAATATTTCACTAGGGGTAAATTACCCACAATCAAATGTCACGGACTTTGGGGATACAAGGGGTTTCATTGCCCGCGTGGGTCTTGACGCAGAGTTTATTCCTTTTGAAAAGTCTCCATTTATTATGTTCTTGGGCGTAAACTACAACCTAAGCCACTTAAACGGAACAGCAGGATTTCTTGACAGCCACATTGGCTTGCGGCTTTACCCCTTCAGCCTTGCTCGCATCGGCGAAAACATTGCAAAGAAGGCTGATGTTAAAAAGAATGGTGAAAGTGAAAAAGTTGAAAAGAAAATAGAAAGCAAAGGAGAAAAGTTTTCTGTAAAGGGCTTATTGGAAGTCCAAACTGTTAAACCTGGCATTGAATGGATTGTGACAAGCAAGATCCCCTTTCACTATGAAGAGGATTCTGCGGTTTATGCGACTTTGCCACAAGCACAAATTGATGAGAACTCCCTCTTCCTGAATATTTTTGCCACATACTTGCTTGAACTCGGAGACTATAGGGTAACTATTGAAAGGTACGAAAATAATCCTTCTTCAAGTGCCGAAGAAAACATCAATAAGCTGCTCTCACTTTCTCAGCTTAGGGCAGAAGCCATGCTTGAACGGCTTTCAGCTCACGGAATACAAAAAAAGAATATGGCCGCAACCGGCAAGGGAGGCACCATACCACAAAAGGGCCACTTTGTATTCCGAGTGGTAAAAATTCCTTCTGGAAAGTAAATGTATACCT
>CAJOQA010000235.1 GCA_905236465.1 uncultured Treponema sp. | reverse complement strand
GATTTCTTCTAAGCTTCTTCTTACGCTTATGTGTCGCTATCTTTGCGCGCTTTCTTTTCTTTCCACAAGGCACGATAGAACTCCTTATTAAAGTAAGTGGTAATATTATGGAACTTTTTTCTCTTTACGTCAAGGGCTTTAGTTATTTTTTTTAAATTTCACAAGTGCGCCTTGAAAAAAACTTCAGTTAAGCAAGGTCTACCAACAAGGTATTCAAGAATAATAACCCCTCCTTAGTTAACGAAAAGCCACGCGTCTTTCCTTGATTTATAAAATCCAACCAAACCTGGCTAGATTCAAGCCTTTTTTTTAAATCCCCTTTCCATTTTAAGTTTGAATAAAGTTTTTTATATTTCTTTTCATCTAGTCCCCTTAAAGTCCGCAGGCCCAACATTAAAAACTCATATTCTAGGGTTTCTTCACTAAGGGTTTCAACAGTCCTAGGAATTTCATGGCTTTGTATTTTCCCTTTATTCTTTGACCAAAAATTTATGTATTTATTTATATTATGGGTATTTGTCCATCTTAGAGCTGGCTTTTTATAAATGCTTCCAGCTGCCGCAAGTCCAATTCCTATGTAATCTTCCTGCTGCCAATAAGTCATATTATGGCGGCTAAAAAAATCCTTTTTTGAAAAATTTGAAACCTCATACTGCTCATAGCCACTTTCTTCAAGTAAATCTCTTCCTAAAATCCACTGCCGATCAGCTTCATCATAATCCCAAGCTATTTTGTTTTGATTTATAAGCCTACATAAAGGAGTTTTTTCTTCTATAGTAAGAGTATAAAGGGAAATGTGCTCACCATTAAAATCAATTATTTGCTTAAGGCTTTTTAAGAAATCCCCTGCATGCTGACTAGGAAGCCCTGCTATAACATCAAGACTTAAACTTCCATTCCACAAGGATTTTATAAGGTCAATACTAGTAAAAGTATCTTTACTTTTACAATGTCGCCCTACAGCAGCTAGGGCATTTTCATTTAAACTTTGTACACCTAAAGAAAGCCGTGTTACTCCGTTCTCCTGTGCGCTAATAAGCTTTTCTTTGCTAAGAGATTCAGGGTTCATTTCTATTGTAACTTCTTGTGCAACCAAAAAAGCTTTACCCGCTATGCTAGCAAGACCTGTCAGCAGCTTTTTTATTTGCAGGGGCGAAAGCAGGCTGGGGCTTCCTCCACCGATATATACAGTCTTCCAATGGGAAATATCATAGAAGTTTGCATAAAATTCAGCTTCTTTTAAAAGACAGTCAATATATTGCTCTGGAACAAAAGGAGCTGCCATGCTAAAAAAATCACAGTAAAAGCATTTTGAAGCACAATAAGGAATATGAATGTAAAGAGATGTTCCTTCTTGCATTTAAAATAATCTTAATTTATTAAAAGGAAAGTATTCAAAAATAGCCCTTCCCTTTATTCTTGAAGATTGAATAGGACCAAAAACCCTACTGTCTGTTCCTTCGATTCTATTATCAGCCAATACAAAGTATTCGTTTTTACCCAAGGTTATTTCATTCATATTACCAAAGGCCCCCATTCCATCCCATTCAGCAGGAACAGAATAAATGTGTATATTGTACGGTTTGTCTACCAGCTCAAACTCAGTTAGAAAAAGGTTTTCCCCTTCTGGTTTTACGTAAAGCACATAGTCTTTCATGTAGATTTTATCACCTGGCAGGGCTAAAACACGGCGTAACATGGGTTTTCCGCTTATATTATGCGTGTAGCCAAAAGGAAAATACTTTTGTGCAGTAAAAAATCCAACAAGGGCATTGCAACATTTTTGTAGGAAAGAGCTTTTATAGCCGTCAGGGCGGGAAATATACACAACGTCGCCTCTTTTAGGAGTTCTCAAAAAAGGACAGACAAAAACCGCGCTGTTTCTCGCTATATCAGTTTCCATTGTATCCGACTTTACATGAACAGGGAAAAGTATGAGGTTTAAAAATAACGTTAAAAAAAGAATAACAGAAACTGCCGTAATAAAAATATGATAAATAAGGGCTGTCTGCCTCCTTCCAATTTTATAGTCATAATCAGACGCTTTCTGTTTCATATCCCCTCTTTTGACGAAAAATATCTGTATTTGTAGCTTCTAAAAACTTCTCTTTTAGAGATGCCCTATACTCTAACAAAAAAAATCTTTTTTTTCAAGGTCACTTTTCAAAGCAAAAGTTAAAAACTATGGACTTTTACAAAAAAATACTATATAGTAAAGGTTATGCCCGAAGGTATAAAGATTATAGCTCAGAACAAAAAAGCTTATTTTAATTATAGTGTTGAAGATAAAATTGAATGTGGAATTGCTCTTGAAGGTACAGAAGTTAAATCTGTAAAAGCAGGAAATGTATCCTTTACAGACTCTTTTGCATTTATAGAAAAGGGAGAAGTTTTGTTGCAGGGGTTTCATATTGCAGAATATGCCTTTTCCTCTGTATTCAATCACAACCCTGACCGAAAAAAGAAGCTCTTGTTGCATCGCGACCAGATAAAAAGGTTGCAACGCAAAGTAGAAGAAAAGGGATACACTCTTGTGCCCTTAGATTACTACTTAAAAAAAGGCAGGGTAAAAGTAACGCTTGGTGTTTGTAAAGGAAAGAAGCTCTTTGATAAAAGGGCTAGCATAAAGGAAAAGGACATAAACAGGGATATGGCCCGCGAATTCAGGAGGGGACTTCAGGACTAGGAGGTAAGAGGCTGATGAATAAAAAAATTACTCTTTTATTTACATATCTTATTTTATTACAGCCTCTTTCTCAGATTTTTGCTGCAGAGCAAAAGGAAACGGTGGAATTTTTTGCAACGGTAACATCTTCTTCTGATGCAAATATGATTACCATGACAACAAACCTATATTACAATCAACTGCAAACGATGGATAATTATATTATTGTGGATAAAAGATCTGATAAATACAGTGAAAGTTCTGCCCTGCCATCAACTATTTCTTTTTTTGCAGAGATTCAAGAAAAAGATGGCTTGTGGACATGTACACTTAATGCCATAAAAGCAGAGAAGGCTCAAAAAGTAAGTACGAGCAAAAGTTACGATTCCTACTATAAGATTCTTCTTGATGCAAAATCTTCTATTTCAACTCTTTTTGAAAATCTCAATTCAGGGAAAAAAGATGGGGATGACTTGCAAAATGAAAAGAATACTGTGCAAAATGCTCAAAAAATTGGCATTGACACCCTTGCAGGAACTTGGCGGGGAGAAGAACAAGTTGATAAAATCGTGATACTTAGGGGTGGCAGGGGCTTTGTTATCTACAAAAATGGGGCAAGTATGAATATTCAAGTTACAGTTTCTGACT
This sequence comes from uncultured Treponema sp., assembly GCA_905236465.1. GTDB lineage: Bacteria > Spirochaetota > Spirochaetia > Treponematales > Treponemataceae > Treponema_D. The sequence continues at coordinate 2,611 of CAJOQA010000235.1, read as the reverse complement.
CAAATGTTACTGTAAAGCAAACGGGAAGGTCCAATGCTTCATTTTTCCCAGAACTTCCTAGGGAAACCGCTTTACAGAATGCAACTGAAGCAGCCCCAATTTTTTGGGAACTTAAGGCTGTAAATAATAAGAAGCTTACAGGAAGCAAAACAACTTTACTTACAGATGAAAACTCAGAGACAGGAACAAAAACAGGTTCTTACAGTGTTGAATGGAACAAACAGTAAGGGTAAGCCTAAAATTGTACATCTATAAAACTAAGCTACCTTGCCGTAAGATCTTTATAGTGCCATCGCTTTGCAAAGAAACTATTGTTGAAGGTTGCCCGCCCGTACAGGTGCCGGAAACGATCATATCAACCTCAGCCTCAAACTCTTTTTTTATTTCTTCAAAGTCTTGCAGCACAGGAAAACCTGACCTATTGACGCTTGTACTATAAATGGGGCGGCCACATTCAGCTATAACTTTTCTAAGCCACAAGTCTCCGGGGCAACGAAAGGCTATAGATGTAAGGGATGTAGATAATTGAGAATCTTCCTTTATTTTTACAATGATTGTTAAAGGTCCTGGCCACTTAGAAAGAAGTTTTTCTGGAACTTGTTGCTTTGTATAAAGAAAAATATCGCTTGGTGATGCTATAAGTTGAATCAGGGGCTTATCTTCAGCCCTACCCTTTATTAACCGTATTTTCTCGTCAGTCTTTAAATCTTTCTCTCCCCTTACATCTACAATACCGCTAAAACCATAAACGGTATCAGTGGGAAGAATTGCGATTCCTCCATTTTTTAAGCACGAAGATGCAAGGGCTATAGAGTCTTTTGAATCTTTTTCTAAAATCATGCAGGTATACCCTTTATTTCGTCATAATAACTCTTTACCGGTTTTATTTTTATAGTGCCAGTTGAAAAATCAAATAATAAAAAAATCATGTAAGACAGGGCAAACACTGCTAACGCAACAACTTTACAATATGATTCCGGTATATATTTTGATTCTTGATGTTTTATTACAGAACCTGCATCAAAAATTTGCGTCTCGTGTACAACAAGCCCGCTGATTTTTACAAGTTTTTCCCCTTCTTGTACATACCCTAACTTTCTTGCATAGGCTGCAATAACATCAGGATCCTTTTGAAGCGCAACTTTTTCCAATAAGAGTTCATCATTTGTTTTTTTAATACTTGCGGTATTTGTGCTCAAAAGCCGCTTTTGTTCAAGAAGCTGATTCTGTGCCCAAATACCGTCTCTGCCACCAAAGTATGAGACAGCTACGTAAAACAACGTACCCACCCATGCAGCGGCAAGAAATCTAAAACGTGTCATTATGAATTCATTTTCGGCAAGAAGAAAAAATTCTTAAGGGGTACTAAAAACAGAAGTTTTCCTTGCTTCAGCCCTCTAGAATTCTTAATTTTATGCCGATATATAGAAGTGAACATCTTCAGCTTTTTAAACTAAGTACAAAGAAGTCAGTTTCAAACTTGCATCAGAATGCAGTTTTGAGACAGGCTCAAAGGGGATATTTTATGGATTCAGATAAGAACAATGAACTTAATCAGTATGGAGTTTGGGTAAAGACACCTCCACGCACAGCAGAAAATGAAATAAATGAAAGCAAAGATATTCCTGAAGAGGAAGAGACCCGGGAAGAATTGCCAGATTTCTCTTTTTTAGATAATATTGCAGCAGCAGATCAGGTAGCTAATGGAGAAAGCGATGATAATTCCCCTGAAAAAACTTTAGATGAAGATTTCAACTTTGATACCATTACTCAAGGCGATATTCCTCTTGACGAATTTATTTCTGAACCAGAAGATACAAATACAGATCTCCCCCCTCAACTAAATGAAACAAATACAGAAAATGAAGCTGAAAGTACAAGCGAAGGAAGTGAAGAAATTATTGAGGATAAAGTTGAAGTTGAAGAAAAATCAGAAGAAAATAATTCTATGATCGACTTGCCAGACATTCCGGATGGGGATGTTTCTTTAGATGAGTTTATGAGCGATGACTCTAATTCTAGGCAGGAAGAAAGTGAGGAAACAACAGATTCTTTTGAAAGTCAAATTCAAAGTGATTCAGAAATTTCTGATATCTCTGATATTTCTATAGATGATTTTATGTCTGGTGACTCATCAACTATTTCTTCTGACAGCGAAAAAACAGAGGAAAAAGTTGAAGCAGATGAAGTTTCTTTAAGTGACTTTCTTGGAGATAGCAGTTCCGATGCAGGAAATGATGATAATTTTATTCCAGACGGCGAAGTTTCTTTAGATGCTTTTTTTGATACTAACGAAAACGAAAAAGAAAGAGTAGCTTCTCAGGAAGAGGAAAACTTTGATGAACCACTTGATATAGATTTAACCTTTGATGACAATCTGCAAGTAGAAACGGAAGAGGATTCTTCCCTAGACGACTTGATTGATTTTACAGATGAGCCTTCTACAGATTTTTCAACTGCAGGTTCTGCAGGTGACGAAAGTGTTGATTTATCAGACTTTTTAGATGATACCAGCTCAGCAGACAGTCAGGAGCAGGAAAAAGTTTCAGCTGACAATTCTGCTGAAAACACAGAAAGCATTGACCTGTCGGAATTTGGAATAGAAGAAGAT
>CAJOQA010000234.1 GCA_905236465.1 uncultured Treponema sp. | reverse complement strand
GTATGACCACACGATTGACAGCAACGTGGATAATGTGTTCAAGCGCGCAGACAAGGCGATGTACAAGCGCAAAAAAGAGATGAAAGCTACGCGCGAAAATTAACCGCATCAGACAAAAACGACGGACAAAACAAAAATCGGCATTATAATATGTTTTTTTGCCAAAAGAACCAAGACAGGATGGCGTCTTAGCAACCTGCAGAATTGAAGAAGTCAATTCTGCAATCTCAAAAAAATCCAAGGATGGATTTTTTTGAGCCCCTACCTTGTATTCGGTACAATAATGCAGTCAATTTGTATATCTTTTTCTTCCGCAAGATTTAGAACTGTATCTTGAGAAACTTTCGTTACTCCACGGGGGTAGGGGTGGGGTTCTGCGTCTCCCATAAGAATTATCCTCTTTTGTGCATCTGCTCTCCACTGATAGTAGCTTAAACCAGCAAACAGTGCTTCGTAAACTGCTTCTGGCACATCCCCACCTTCAGTTCCCCTAATAATAGGAACATTCAAATTCTTTATAAACTCATCAATATTGTCTGTAAAGTCAAAAAGCTTTACTGGTAGATTTTTGAATGAGTAGTTATCCCCATAGTCCCTATAACAGACTAAGCCTAACCGTATGTCGCCAAACTCCTTAAGCTGCTCAATCAGTTTTGGAACCCATTCCGTACGCAAAGCATTCAAATCATCTTTCATACTTCCCGTAGTGTCAAGGGCAAAAATTACGTCAACTTTATCCTTGGGACTTATATCATCCATGAGGTCTACTAAATCATCCGGCAGGGTTTCTGGCCCCTTTGAATAGGTGATAGTTCCCTTTCCTTTTTTTGAAATCTCAACGAACTTTTGAGCAGCGACAGGATTGTAACCTGAATCAAGGGATACTTTTTTCTCTACCTTTTTAGGTCCTTCCTTTTTTTCTTCAGGAGGAGTTTTTTCTTCTTTTTTTACAATACTTTCTTTTGGTTCTTCTACCTTTTTCTTTGGTGGATAAAAGTTGAACATATAAGGATTGTCAGCAAAGTCCCCTGAATAGTCCCCATATTTTTTAGTGAATGTCCTGATATTTATGAAAGTTCCCTTTTGGATTGTTACTTCTCCGTGCCTTTCCCAAGGGTAGCCATAGACCATGACAGGGGGAATATAAATTAAAAAGCATTGACCTAGCTGAGGAATATATGTTACTGTTGAGGAGATAAGGCTATACTTTGCAAAGTTGCTAGTAAGGGGCTTGCCATCTAAGTATCGAATTTCATCTCCGTTAAGGGAATTGTACTCTTTTGCCCTATAAGCTAAGTTATCTTCTTTTTTTTCTGGGTCAGTTGTGGTTTCAACTAGCATTACGCTTTCCATGCCTGGCTTTTTCCTTATATAAAGGTTTACACCTTCTTTACTAGTTCCTTTTGACCTTCCGCTGTTGTATTCTACAAAAATATCATTCTGGTCAACTTTTAAAAAGTCTTTTTCGTCCTGACAAAAAGCTACAAGAGTCAAAAAAAGAAGCGAAAACAAAAATAAATATCCCTTTTTCATATTTTATGTATCGGAACAAAATTTTGTTTGCTTAGCTTCCTAAAAAAAATACCCGGAAAACCTGTAAAAATTACAGATTCTCCGGGCCCTCCTTTTTTTCAGACTAAAAAAATTAGCCTACAGTTACATTTAAGAAAACCTCTTTTGTTCCTTTTGGGACAGAAACAACTTTTCCTGTTACCTTTGCTCCGCTACATTCCTTTGCAAAGCCAATGGAAACATCTCCTGTATTCTTTTTGTTCACAACATGTATGTGGTAGCTGGTGCCACGGAAAACCCTGGTAAGGTCTGCTTCCTTTACAGAAGAGGGAAGACGGGGCTCTACTTCAAGTCCTTCCCAACCTGGGCGCAAGCCACAAATGTACTGGCTTAGGGCAACCATGTTCCAGGCGGCTGTTCCCGTAAGCCAAGAGTTCTTTGCCTCACCAAACCTTCTTGCCCGCTTTCCTGCTACCATCTGAGAGTAAACGTAGGGTTCTGTTCGGTGTATATCTGATTTGTCCTCGATATAAGCAGGCGCAATTTTCTTGTAGTGCTCAAAGGCATCGTCAGGGCGGCCGTTAACTGTTTCACCAATGATAACCCAAGGATTGTTGTGGCAGAAAATACCCCCGTTTTCCTTGTAGCCTTGTGGGTAAGAAGAAACCTCACCTAATTCAAGGTGGTAGTGGCTATATGGTGGTTCAACTATGCAAATACCATATTCGCTGTCAAGGTATTTCTTTACGCTGTCAAGAGATTTTTGAGGCAAGCCCTTGTCCGCTCCAATCTTGGCCATTGTTCCAAAGCCCTGGCTTTCAATAAAAATCTGACCTTCTTCACATTCTTTGCTACCAATCTTGTTTCCAAAGTCGTCATAGGCCCTTAGGTACCATTCGCCGTCCCAACCTTTTTCGCAGATTGCTTCTTCCATTTCCTTACAAAGTTTTTCTGCCTTGCTCGCTTCCTCATTGTCCCCTTCAATCTTACACATCTCAACATAGTCAGGGGTGACAAAGACAAACATCTGTGCAATCATTACAGATTCTGCAACCTTGCCGTCCTTGTTTGTTGAAGTCTGGAAAGAATCATCTGGATTTTTGCTAAAGCAGTTTAAGTTCAAGCAGTCATTCCAGTCAGCTCTTCCAATTAATGGAAGTCCGTGCGGACCGCGGTGATTTGCAATATAATTGTAGGATCTCTTTAAGTGCTCAAACAAACTTGCCTTTTTTGTCGCAGAGTTATCAAAAGGAACGCTTTCTTTTAAGAAGGCTTTGTCTCCTGTTTCGCGAATGTAGCCACCGACTCCTAAAATCAGCCAAAGTGGGTCATCGTTGAAGTTTGAGCCTATATCAGCATTACCTCTTTTGGTAAGGGGCTGGAACTGATGGTATGCAGATCCGTCTTCAAACTGAGTTGAAGCAACATCAAAAAGTCTTTCCCTGATTCTAGAAGAGGGCAGTGAGTGTGCAACCCCCAACATATCCTGACTTGTGTCACGGAAGCCAATGCCACGACCAATTCCGCTTTCAAAGTAAGAAGCAGAACGGGCAAAGTTATAGGTGATTACGCACTGGTACTGGTTCCACAAGGCCATGCGGTCAAGTTTTTCATCTCCGCTTTTAATTGCAAAGTTAGCAAGGGTTTTATTCCAGAAGTCCTTAAGCTTATTAAATTCCTCTGCAACCTTTTCTTTTGTGTCAAGAGCCTGCTGAATTTTGTAGGCTTTTTCCTTGTTTATAATCTGACCTGCAGGATTTGTCTGTTTAAAGTTTTCACCTGTCTTGCTTGTCCATTTTTCTTCATCTGTGTTTTCTACATAGCCCAACAAGAAGATAAAAGTTTTTTCTTCCCCAGCCTTTAACTCAAGTTCAATCCTTTGGCTTGCTATAGGAGACCAACCGTCTGCAACTGAATTTCCGCTCTTTCCCTCAACTATTGTCTTTGGAGCTGATAAGGGGTTATATAAACCTAAGAAAGTTTCCCTGTCGGTATCAAAGCCATCGATTTTTGTGTTCACTGAATAAAAGGCGTAGTGGTTGCGTCTTTCTCTATATTCAGTCTTGTGGTAGATTGAGCTACCTTCAATTTCTACTTCACCAGTTGAAAGGTTTCTCTGAAAGTTTTCTCCATCGGTCTGTGCATTATAAAGACACCACTCTACAAAAGAAACAAGGCTAACTTTTTTGTTGGCAGAAGTATTGTTTTTAAGAGTTACTTGTTCAACTTCAACGTTGTAGTC
>CAJOQA010000233.1 GCA_905236465.1 uncultured Treponema sp. | reverse complement strand
TACCAGAATAAGGTCCCCCGGAGTGGAAAAGTGGAAGGCGGAAGTACAGGTTTTTATCTCCAGTACGCTCTGCCATTACATTATCCATTACTGATTTTATGGAAGCCTGATTCATTGTAATTTGCGGATCTATACCCGCAACACGTAACCACCAGGGGCCATAAGCAAGGGATGCTGTTAAAGTGTTAAAGTACAAGGACTTTGCCTGATCAACTGAACCCTCGTCGTTAATCATAGAAACACCATCGTTATTGAAGGTGTAACCACGCCAAGCATAGGCTGCCGTGCTGTTCATCTGCAAGGAAACAGAAAGCTTGTTTTTGCTGGGTATAAGACCAACATCAGTGTAGGGAGTGAACTCAAACCACAAGTCACAGCCCATATCAGTGTAAAGACCCGTTGAACCATCGTTTAAGTCTCCTGCAAAAGTTGTACTAAATTCAAGGCCTCCAGAATTTCCCCCAAACACAGGCATCTGAATATCTGCATTTGCACTAGTAGAAAAAACAAGGGCAGCCACAGATACAGGCAGAATTTTTCTTAACATTTTTTTCATAGCTAAGCCCCCTTCTGCTTATAAGCGGATTGTGCAACTTACAGAAAGTGCGCCTTTGTCATCATCTATTATCTGTGAAGAATCCTTATCTTCATCATTCATAAATCTTGAAAGTGAATAATTGATGTCTATAGAAAAATACTGTACAGGGGTCATATAAACGCCCGCCTTAAAGTTAATAATATCATTCACAAGGAAACTCTGACCGTTGGCAGAGAGTTCAGGATAATACTTCACAAAAAGATAGGGCAGCACTTTCTTTGCAATCAGATACTCAACCTGACCCGCAACAGCTGTGTGCATATCGTGGCTACCAACATTAAGCATTTCCAGTTCCACAAAGTAACCAAGGTTTGGTATTAGAGCCTTTTTGTCTGCAAGTTCAAAAGCTGAGAATATGATATTTGACTTTATACTCTTGTCTCCCTCTTTGTAGAGGTTTGCACTTGCGGAAAGACCAACTGGAATAATTTCGTCATAGTCAACATCTTTGTGGTTTGCAAGATAATCCTCGCCGCGGAAGTACAAATATGTACCACCACCAAGTTCCCATGTTTTTGTAGAAGAGAAATCTTTGCGGTCAGCAAATAAATCGGCACCAACAAAGGGTTTAAGAACAATGTTTCCTACGAGGGGAATTTTATAGTCAGCACTAAGACCAGCTGCCAAAGGTTCGCTGTCCAAATCATCCTCGCAGTTCACGCTTGCCATGAACTGAGCTTTTACGCTTACGTCGTTAATGGGATAAATGTTTGTATCAAGCCCAAAGAGCCATGCGTTGTTATCGTTGTCGCGGCCTTCGTATAAAGATGCTGCCTTTGCCAAAGCTGTAAACTTGCTTGATTCAAATCCAAAACCAATTTGACCTGAAACCAAATCAGAATAATCTGGGTCTACAACATCGCGGCTAAGCTGGCTACCCAAAAGTGGCAAGCTCAACTTGTTATAGCGGGTCTTGTAATAAAGGGCATATTCCTTTTTTATGTACCACCTGTCATCCGTGTCCATTACATCATCAAAAATTGAATTGAGGGATGCAAGGCTTACTTCCATTGGATTTTTTGTAGAAGCTACCTGAAGGTAAAAGTTCTTCCAAACAACATCTGCGGTAATGTCGCTATAGGTAAGCACTAAAGGATTGCTTGCCCAGGAGTTTACATCGTCTTGTGCATAGTTACCGCCTTTTGCAAAGTAAGTTTCCAACCATTGGAAACACATATCTTCCACAACAAGACGAACACCAGGTTCCATATATGTTTCTTGGGCAATGTCACGGTCTACCTTGTCGAAAAGTGGCAAGTAAAGTTCTATGCCAACATTTGTTTCCAAACCTGTAGAATTATCGTTTACGTCCCAAACAAATTCCGTTGTTGCCTCAACCCCAAGCTTTCCGTTTTTTGCTAAGGGCAAAGTATAGCTTTGGAATAAAACTTGGGAAGGTGATTTTTCTTCTTCACTGGTTGCAGAAGTTTTTTCTTCTGCAAGATTGTCTTCTTTTTTGACTTCTTCAACTGTTTCTGTAGCTTCTTCGTTTTCTTCTACAGCTACAGGTTCATTTGCTTCATTTTCAGGAATATTTTGTGCAAAAACTTGTGCAGTTAAAAATACTCCTCCAAAAAGTGTGTATAAAATCTTTTTTATCTTCATTGCTTACTCCTCGTATTTTAATTTAGTTACTGCTTATATAAATGTAATTACTTTCGTTTCCATTTTTGTCTACAAAACAAATCTGAATACCTCCACCATGCACAAAGTCTGATGTTGCCTCAAAACTATAAGACAAAACAATTCTTTTCATGTCTGACATATCCAATAGTTTGGAAAGGTTCAAAGTCTTTACGGAGCCATTGTAAACTCCCGTGTCTGAAGAAGTCCACTCCAAAGGCTGACCATAAACATCTGTTACAAAATCAGAAAAAGGCAAGTCCTCAAAAAAAGAATCTGTATCTTTTACGTTTGTGTAGCTTGAACTTTTTCCGTAAATTGTAAGGGTTGCAGGGGTGTTAGCCCAACCGGAATTACAACAGTAGTTGTAAAGTTTTACTTTTTTTATCTTAGACAAATCGCAATCGTCCTTCTGCAAGGTTGAAACACTTGTGTAAGACACAGAGCTTGTGGGGACATCGTCCTTATAAGAATAATTGTTGCAAGCAAAAGTAAGGACTGATGCAAACAATATGCTTGGTAATAGTATTAATTTATGAAAACTTTTTTTCATAATTCCTCCTTTATTATATAAAATAACTTGCTGCGTAAGCGGATTCCGGCCTCCGCCGGAATGGCTTACTTGTAATAAATCGAGGCGATTTGTAAATCCTTACATTGCCCGAAACCTATAACAATAGAGTTGATGCTCGAAAAATTAGCAGCACTATATGTTTTTGTAACCTTGCCACTGTCATCTTTGTCATCATCTCTTTTTGAAAAATTACTTGTATTCACCGCAGCTGAATACACCTTAAAATCATCCTCGTCTTTTGGCTCATAATTTGAGCTGACGCTCTGATTATCATCCGAAGATTTTATGGTCACGCCTCCAAAGTAGGTACAAGAATCGCTCCCCGCAACAAAACCAGACACATAACCTTTCATAACTATGTAAAGCGTCTTCTTGCTCAAATCCAAACTTTCATCCGGGGTAATTACCATCTGTCCCCATGATGAGCCATCAGATGCCGTATTCAGTACATGACCATAAGTATCATCTGAAGCTATAGAAAAGCTACCTCCAAACGAACACGAAACATTACTCGGCACAGAGGTAAAGCTGTAAAAATCCACAATGGCAGTCGCATCACTTGGCACGCTGCTGCTGGCGCCGGTAACGCTCCTGTCGGAATCAGTACTTTCACTGTCGTAATATATATGTGTGCACGAAATAACACTTAGCAATAAAATACCGAACAAAAGAGACTTCATAAATTTTTCCATAATTTTCTCCACTATTAAAAGACTATTAAGACATAACCGCAAAAGGGTCTTTGGGATAATCTTTACAGTCCAATAATAAAGTCCATTAGGAAAAATTCAAAAACTGATTTCTAATCAATACCAGAAAAAGTTGCAATGACTTTGATTTTTGACATTTTAATATTATTATAGCTTGAAGCCGTAATATTATCAGTTTCCCAAGGATTTACAAAAGTAGCATCTACCCGATTATCTCCACTATCGACCCAGTTAGGATTATTATCATCACCTTCATTAACATAAACATCTGTTACGCCGCCTGTTAGGGAACAAGGAATCTGAACCCAAGCGCTACCTTCGTATGGGTAATAATAAACTTCAAATGCAATAGAAACATTACTTACATGCGTGTCCGTCCAATTAGTATCAGACGAAGATGATTGTAAATAAATTGAAGCAGTTATAGAACCTTCAGATTCTATGCAGAAATTTTTATCGCCCCAGCCAAAGTCAGCGGCATCGCAGATAAAAGTATAGGAGCCATCACCAGTTATTTTATTTGAAGAACTGGCACTAGCCCAAGATTTATCTTGAAGAGTTAATTTAACCGTATCGTAGACAGTGGAGTTATCAGCCTGTCGATCTATACCCCCCCCCG
>CAJOQA010000232.1 GCA_905236465.1 uncultured Treponema sp. | reverse complement strand
TCTTCTTTTTGCGAAGGACTTTGACTGTACATGGAGAGTGTTAAAAGAGAAAATGCAAGGGAAAGGGCAAAAAATCTTCGCATTACTCTTACTTTCCTATATTGGGGCTTTCTGCGGCCAAAAGGGCAGGGTCTGCAAAGGTGATTTGGTTACGGCCATTTCTTTTGCTTATATACAAGGCTTGGTCTGCTTGATCCACAAGAACTTTTGCTGAAGTTACAGGGTTGTTGTCTTTGGAGAAAACGGAAAGACCCCCAGAAATCGTAACCTTCATGTGTTGGTTCTGGTAAAAAAAGTCGTAATTGCTTATGTTTTTTCGTATTCTGTCCGCAATCTGCATACCTTCTTTCCGTGTTGTGTTAGAAAGCATGACAGTAAACTCTTCTCCCCCATACCGAGCTGCTAGGTCCTGATTTCTTATGCTACTTTTTATTATCTTTGCGACTGTCTGCAAGACGTAATCCCCACAGGCGTGGCCGTAAGTGTCATTGAATTTTTTAAAAAAGTCTATGTCGAACATTATTACGCTTAAGTTTTTATCATTATTTAAAGCTATATCAAGATTATCTTCCAGAGTGTTAAAGAAATAGTACTTAAGCTTAAGGTTTGTCATCATATCTGTAGAGGAAAGCTCAAGCAAAGATGCATTGTTTACCGCTACAGCTGCTAAAGATGCTATTGCAGATATTTCATTTTTTTCGTAATCGTCGTAAAGAGCTGGGCTTATGTCGCTGTCAAAAATCCTTTCTCCAAGAATTAAGATTCCGTTAAGCCTATTTTTTAGGATAAGGGGAACTACAAGCGTAGTTTTTAGCGATTTAAGCATATTTACATCTGAATTGAAGGGTAAAAACTCCTCTAACTCTTTTATGGTAAAGGTTGCGCCTACAACGCTTATTTTTTCAACAAGCTGAGAAGAAACAGGTATAGAATATTCATTAGCAGGACTAATTTCAAAGCCTGAATAATTGTTGCCTAAAACATAGCTAGGGGAATTTTCTGAAGTTAGAAGAAAAATACCCGCACTGACAACCCTCATCTGTGCCATTGTTATGTAAAGGGTTGATTCTATTAGTTTTGACAGTTCCAAAGTAGTGCAGAGAGACCGTGATATTTCTAAAAGTTGTTTTAAATCATAAATTTCTTTCTCGTAGTCATCAGGACTTCTCTGTCCTTTTCCCTGTTGAGAAAGTTCAAACTGTAGCCTCTTATTACTAGCACCCATAACTATTTCTTCTCGATGTTTGTAATTATAACATAATTTTTCATTATTTCAAGGAATGTTGCCCAAAGGTTGTATTGCTTTTCCATAGCCTCCGTATTATCCCTATTTCTTGAGGACATCATCAGGACCCTTAGGTTTCCTATATTTCCCGTCCCTGATTTCTTAAAGTCAATCAGAATTTCGCCTATTATCTTATAAACCCTGAAAATATTATTAACTTCTGTTTGTATTAAATCTTTTGCTGCCCTGTTAATCTTTACAACAGATTCCTTTAGCCTGGTAAGGAAAACTGTGTCTTTGTGGCTGTCATGGATAAGGCTAGACAAAACAGAAGCATCAAATGCCCCGTTCCTGTCAAATTTTGCCTCAAAGGCCTTTATGTTGTCGCTACATTCATTAAGGGCATATACGTCTGAAGAAAATTCACTCTTGTAAGCCGCATTGTTAAAGAAACCTTCTATTGCAATGTCGTTCAGTACCCCTTTTACGTGCTCATCATAGTAATGGCTTACAAAAGTCTTAAGAATTTGCATAGGCATTACATACTCAAAGGCTGTTGGTGTACTTTGTATAAGCAGATTGTTCAAATCTGCGTTGTAGCCGGAGACGGGCATAAGGTTTATGTCTGAAAAAATCGCGTTCAGCTCATTGCGGATTTTCTCATCTTGCAACTCACCCTTTAAGCGGGCGCTTTCTGTAGTAAACCTTTCTTCTAGATAATTTGCATACTTTTGCCTTGCATTGCTATTGTATCCGGCTTTAGAAGGCTGCAGTTCCGGATCTTTTTTAGCCAATCTTATCATGTTCAGCAAGGTAGGGGGTGTAATTACATGCTTTATAATGCTTTGAATCTTCTTAAGGCTATCTAGAATAGCTTCTCCGTCTTCCTTTTTATATTCTCCCTTAAGCATAAGCTCGTTTAATGCTGCTATTGCGTTGCTTGTGGAAGTGCTTACATCCATATCTACCGTAATGTAATATAAGTCCCTAAGAGAAGACTCTAGTAAATCAACTGGTATAGCCTGAAAATGGGGGGTGTAAGAAGGGGTAGATGAAAAGTTTATGTCAAAAAGCCTTAATACAGTAATATAGTTATATTTGCTTATATCGTAAAGCTGCCTAATTCTATCTATGACCTTTTCGATTTTTACAAAATCAGGAGTATTTAAGTATTTTATGACTTTTTCAAGCATCTTGTGCTCGTTTTCAATCTGACGGGGAATTGAAGGAGCTTCCTTGGCATTTTGTTTCCGGTTTTCATAGGAAAGTTCTTCTAGAATTTCTTGAATTTCAGGAGGAAAGCCTGTTAACAAAAGTTGCTCCGTAAATTGAAGGCTTCTTTTTATATCCTCGTTGCAGATAGTTTCTGAAAGAACGAGAAAGATTTTTCTTGTGTTTACATAAAGTTGTCGCAAGGCCTCCGCAAAGTTTTCAGAAACTAAACCGTTTTTAAAAACAACAGGAGTTAAATTTCGTAAATCAAACTCTATTTTTTTTAGAGCCTGCCTTTTCTTTACTTCTGGCGAAGAGGACATAAAAATTGTCTGTAAAAAATCAGTTAAATCTTGTAAAAAAGCCATAATATCTTCTTTAAACTACCTGTACTTAAGTGTGTCTTAAATAAATTCTGCAAAAATTTTGCGATAGTCTTCTATTGTATCGGCAGAAACTATTTGTTTCCTTAATACTCCACCACCTCTTATTCCTGTAGAGTAGGCGCAAAACTTCTTCCGCATTTCAAGACAGGCCCCCTTTTCCCCCCTGTCGGCTACTTGAATTTCAAGTTCCTTGAATCCTGCCTGTATTCTTTCTTGACAACTTGTAGCCTGGTAAGTCCCGTTTAGTAAAAAATCCTTAGTTCTTTTAAAAATGAAGGGGTCTCCCATGGCACCCCTTGCAAACATAACGCCATCCACGCCGGTTTCTTCAAGCATAGCCTTTGCGCTTTCAGGGCTATTGGCATCTCCACTGCCAAAAACAGGGATGCGACCCTGTATAAAGTCAACTAGTTGCCTTTGAATAGTCCAATCAGCTTTTCCCTCATAGCCTTGAGCCCTGGTCCTTGCGTGGATAGTTATTGCGTCAGCCCCTGCATCAAGGGCCGCTTGGGCACAATCCTTCCATGTTATATGGTTTGCGTCCCAGCCACTGCGGATTTTTATAGTAACGGGTACAGGCCCCCTCTTTGGATGAACAGAACAGTAATCCAAAACAGCTTTTTTAACCCTGCTTACAATCTCATAGAGTAAATGCGGGTCTTTGGTAAGACAGCTACCAGCCCCACTTTTTAATATCTTGGGGACGGGACAGCCCCCGTTTATGTCTATACTTGTGCAATTTGTCGTTTCCAGCACCATTTCAGCCGCTTTAGCTACGGTTTCTCCCTTACCGCCAAAGAGCTGAATGGCGTAGATCTTTTCGTTTGGGGCAGCTGTCATAAGCTCTTGTGTTTTTCCAGACCCCCTAGTCAGGGCTTCTGCGCTTACCATTTCTGTTGTGCAGTAAGAAGCCCCGTTTTCAATGCAGATAGATCTGAATGCCCTGTCGCTATAGCCAGCAATGGGGGCCAAAAAGAGGTTTCCTTCTAATGTCAGGCCTGCAAAAGCGACTGGGTGGTAAAGGTTTTTCATGCTTCCGGTAGATTGAAGAATTTGCAGCTGTTAGTCCAAAGCTGGGCTGCAAGTTTTTCAAGGTCTAGGTCCAAGATTTCTGCCAGGAATTTTGCCGTTGAAAGCAGATAGGCTGGCATAGTTCTCTTTTTTTCCCTTTTATCAGCAGGGATCATAAAGGGACTTTCCGTTTCCAAAAGAATGCGGTCTAAGGGAAGATTTAAGACTGTTTCATGTAAGTTTCTAGCATTCCTATAGGTGAGGTTTCCGGCAAATGAAAAATACACATTCATATTTGCCGCTAAGCACCTTTTTGCATACTCTGCATCCTCACTGTAACAGTGAAAAACCGCCCCCTTGTCAGGCATACGTCCCTTTAGGATATCAAAAATGTCATTTCCCGCCTTGCGGTTATGGATGACAACTGGAACCTGGTGTTTTTTCGCAAGCTCCAACTGTGCAATAAAGAGCTCAATCTGGGTTTTTTTTGTTCCGTATTCCTTGTCGTAGTCAAGACCTGTTTCGCCTAAAGCTACAACATTGGGGAGTTTTAAACTGTCTTCCAGGGTTTTTACCCAATCTGCCCCTGGGGTGGTTACTTCTGCAGGGCTTACACCTACAGCGTGGAAAATGTTCTTCTGTGGCTTTAAAATGGTGTATTCCTTCTTAAAGTCGTAGAGAGAGTTGTTTATACTTAAAATGCGTGTAACTCCAGCCGCTTTTGCTTGCTGTATAACGCGATATTGTTCAATAGGGTTATCATATATCAACCCTATATGGGCGTGAGTATCAAAAAACTGCATTGCTTTTTTCTTCCTTAAAAAGATAATAGTGGAGAGACAGAATTGTCTCACATTTTTACTTTCCTATACCGAATATATTAACACAGAAAGTTGCAAAAGTCAACTTGAAATTGTGCTTTCAGCGGAACTGGCCTTGCCTTCAGTGTTTGACAATGAATTGTCTATATGATATAATTTGTTGATTTTAGCGAGATTTTGGAGTTTTTCGTGGCAAAAACACGTAGATATAAAAGACTTGAAAAAAATATTGTTTCTCAACTGATGCGGTCTTTGTCTTCAGGTCTAGGAAAATTGGGTCATATTTTTTTGCGCCTGTTCAAGGTTTTTGATCAGAAGCTGACAATAATGATAGTTCCCCACGCAAAGGGTAAGGTTATAAATCTTCAGACAAATATCTGTGCCCTTGTGGTTGGTTTCCTTATTTTTGCTGGTATCGTTATTTCTTTTATTCCCTTTACAAGGAATTCAACTAGGTCTGTTGCGGAAATCAGCAGATTAAAG
This sequence comes from uncultured Treponema sp., assembly GCA_905236465.1. Lineage (GTDB taxonomy): Bacteria > Spirochaetota > Spirochaetia > Treponematales > Treponemataceae > Treponema_D. The sequence continues at coordinate 3,357 of CAJOQA010000232.1, read as the reverse complement.
GAAGAAAATAAAGAAACCTTAGCTAGCCTTGATGAATTGCGTGACGAAAACAACAACCTCTTGCAAACAGCAAAACGTTTTCAGAATTCTTTAAGCCAGTCTTTATCCTTGTTGGGTATAGAGCAAAGCGATCCGGTCTCAAAGAACTCAGGGACTTCCTCCGACCTTTCTTCCCTTTTTGATACCCAAGATATTATTTCAGGTTCTTTAAAGGAAACTTCAGATATCCGCCACTTGACGGAATATTTGGAGAATGCCGTTGAGCCTGTTGAGCAGATAGGAAAGATGCTTGAAAGTCAGGGAACACTTTTTACAGATATCCCGAACATTTGGCCCATTAGGGGTGGAATAGGGCATATTTCTATGGCCTTTGGTCAGAATATCCACCCTATAAGCCACCAATGGTATATCCACAAGGGAATGGACATAAGTACCTATAGGTCAGGGGATCCTGTTATTGCTACTGCCAACGGTCAGGTTGTTACAGTTGGCTATGACCCGGGCGGATACGGAAACTACATTATCCTTAAACATAAGCATGGTATTTATACCCGTTATGCTCACCTTTCTGTCGTAAGGGTTCATAAGGGTGATACTGTTTCTCAGCGGCAGATAATAGGGAATATAGGTAGCACTGGTATGTCTACTGGTCCCCACCTGCACTATGAAGTCCACATCGGTTCCGATGTAGTTGACCCCTCAAAGTACATTAATATAAAGTAAATGGCATTATTCAGTAACGAAGACTATTCTATAAACAGCATACTTGGCATAGGTTCTAGTGTTAAGGGAAATATCAAGGTCAATGGTTGTATGCACATAAATGGCGACCTAGACGGAGACTTAGAGGCAAGCGGAAATGTGATTGTTGGCAGTCAGGCCCGCATCCGCGGTAATGTCTTTGCAAAGTCTATAACAGTTGGCGGTATTGTTTTAGGTAACATTGTGGCCCCAGACAGTATAACCCTTTTATCTACGGCAGCTGTCCTTGGCGATGTTCAAACTCATCATTTTCAATCTGAACAGGATTCAATTTTAAACGGGCACTGCATTGCTTTAAGTGATGATAATCTTTACAATGATGCTGTGGAAAGTTGGCAAGACAGTCAGACCATAGCTTCAAAATCTTTGCTGCAGGATATGAAAATTCCAGATTTACCACAATCTTTTCCGGAGTAAGGGATGGAAGGAGTTGATTCTGTAACACAGGGGCTTTATTTTTCAGCAGCTCAGGCCGCGGCTGCAGAAGCTGCAAGTCAGGCAAAAAAAAAGGAAGATGCAAAAAAGACTGGTAAAGTACGGAAGAACCTTTTTGCTTCTGCTCTAGAAAAAAGCCAGGAAGAGTTCAGGCTTAAGTCTGAAGGGTTTCCCCCTGAAATTGCCGGAATGCCAGTAGAAGAAGCCGCTGTTTTTTTAAAGGATAGGGCAGACTTAGCTGCCGAGAAGATGAAAAAATCACAGTTGACTGAAAATTTTGCAGATTACAGGCAAAAAGTCAGCCAGTTTATGCGTTTTATAGTAAAAAATAACTATCAGGTTGTTGAAAAAAAGAGGGTAGGCCTGTCTAGAACTGGTAAAAGGTTGCCCCCGCAGACTCAGGTAGTGATGATAAATAAAAAACTAGACGAGATGGCTCAGTGGCTTTTACATTCTCACAATGATACGCTGACTATGCTCGCGAAAATCGATGAAATTAAGGGCTTGCTTGTAGACTTAATGGCAGCTTAAAAAATCAAGGGAGTGCGTATGTCTGATATTTTTGAAAGTGATATAGAAGATGTCAATGAGGATATAGAATCTCTAGAAGATAATACTTCGTATGTCACTGATACTGATGCCTATGTTTTTCCGAAAAATTTATATAAACTTAAATTAGACTATTCTAGTGAGGGAATTTATGCAACCTTGCCAGAAGGTATGAAATTGGAAACAGGAGATTGGGTTTTTGCCCCTACCCGCTACGGGGATGATCTTGCCGTAAACTTGGGTAAAGTGAAGACCCCCGTTGGCATAAAGCCTAGTGACGTTGTTGAAGTTGTTCGCAAGGCTGATGAGCAGGATTTGCTTCACGCCCAGGACTTGTTGAAAAGTGAAAAGGAAGCATTTTCTGTTTTTCGTGAGAAGGTAGAAAACCACCACTTGGATATGAAACTTATAACCGTGCATTTTCTTGTTGGTGAACCTAAGGCCTTATTTTTCTTTTCAAGCGACAACCGCGTTGACTTTAGGGAACTGGTAAAGGATCTTGTTTCTGTCTTTAAGATGCGCATTGAGTTACGCCAGATTGGGGTTAGGGATGAAAGCCGTATAACCGGCGGGCTTGGTGTCTGTGGTCGCCCCTACTGCTGCCATTGCGTTAGTGACCATTTAAGACCAGTTTCAATCCGTATGGCTAAGGAACAGAATTTAAGCCTAAATTCAACAAAGATAAGCGGGCAGTGTGGCCGTTTGCTCTGTTGCTTAAGCTACGAATACGATTGGTATGTTCAGGAGCGTAAAAAGTTACCGAATGAGGGAATACGCCTCTACTACGATGATACTGCCTGGCGGGTAACAGAAGTGAATCCCCTTACTTCCATGATAAAGATGTCTGGGGAGGATGGGCGTATTATAGAAGTTAATGCGAGCCGCTTTGTAAAGGAAGGCGGCAAGTGGCGCATTAACTGATAAGTGCAATAAAGGAATCCTGCTCTCCTGTAAAGGGAGTCTTGCTGTAATCTGCGTAAAAGTTGATATTCTTAAAGCCTGCTTCTTTTGCGAAAAGCTCTATTTCTTTTGTGTGAAGCAGGTAGACGGGTTTATCCTGCGTTACAGGTAGCAGTTTTCCGCTTCCTGTTTCTACGCTTTGTTTTAGGATTGCTTGCCCGTCATCCCTGATACCAATAGAAGAAAAGAGTTTGGTTCTAAGACTTTCCCTAGCTGGTAGGTCAAATTTTGTTGAGTCCTTAAACTTGTCGTAATTGTACATGCCAATAACAAGGCTTCCGTCTTTGCACAATAGCTGCTTGCTGTCAAAAAAGAACTTTCTTAAAAGGGTCCTATCGTGGATGCTAGTTATCCTGTCTTCCAAAATTGATATTATATTGTAAAAGCCCTTGCCTAGAAATCTTACCATATCTAAATAGGACATTTGAAAGAATCGTATGGACATAAGCTGGTTTCGGCGACGGAGGTTGGCAGACCGTAAAAGTTCTGGAAAATCTTCTATACCTGTTACATCTTTGCCTTCGCGGGCAAGCAGGTGCTCAAAAAATCCTGTTCCACAGCCAACCCGTAAAAGCTTTGCGGGATCCTGATATAAATTTGTAAGTTCTCTATAAAAATTTTTTTGAGCTTCTGAAACGGGGTAGAGCTCAT
>CAJOQA010000231.1 GCA_905236465.1 uncultured Treponema sp. | reverse complement strand
CTTTCCGAATTTTTTCAAAAACCGCAATGCAATGAGTTTTTTGGCAATACACATCAAAAGTAACAGACTTTTGATGTGTATGCAAATACTTTGTTTTTATGGTAGAATATGCCTTATAAGTATAGACTTACGGAGGCAAGCAGATGGAACTTCGTGTTTTGCGGTATTTTATTGCGGCGGTGCGGGAGCAGAGCATTTCGAAAGCGGCGGATGCGCTTCATGTGACCCAGCCCACGCTTTCGCGGCAGATTATGGATTTGGAGGCGGAGCTTGGAGCGAATCTTTTTGAGCGAAACAACCACACCAAGCGACTTTCGCTCACCGATGCGGGGCTTCGCCTTTATTCGTATGCGGTGCAGATTTCCGAGCTTGCGGACAAGGCTTCCTCTGAAATCTCCACCAAAGACATGAACCTTGAGGGCGATGTCTACATCGGAACGGGAGAGTCAACCGTCATGCAGATAATCGCACAGTCAATAGTCGCCATAAAAGAAAAGCACCCGAACTTCCGCTATCATCTTTTGAGCGGAGACTCCTTCCTTCTGCTTGAAAAACTAGACCGTGGCTTGATTGACTTTGCCGTTTTGGTCGATGCCGTCAATGTCGAAAAATACAATTCGCTTCTGCTTCCTCATCAGGACAGGAACGGGCTTCTTCTGCGGAAAGACAATCCGCTTGCCCAAAAAGACCTTCTGACCCAAGATGACCTTAGAGAAACGCCGTTGCTTGTCTCTCAGCAGATGATGGACGCGTTTAAGGGGGAGAAGCTTCCTTTTAAGATTGCGGGCACTTACAATCTTTTGTACAACGCCTCCCTGCTTGTAAAAGCGGGGTTCGCCTGTGCGCTTTGCATAGACGGAATCGCAGACACAAGCGCGGAAAGTCCTCTGAGATTCCGTGCCGTAAAAGGCGCGCCGAAAACTAGCTGGAATATTATCTGGGAAAAAGGCAGGTCGCTTTCAAAGGCGGCGGAGATTTTTCTGGACGAACTGCGCAAGGGTGAGTGAGCGAAAGTAGTACGAAGGGGAGACTTTTTTTCACACACACACCTATCCTTTGTATGCGTGTGGCGCGGACAGGACCGGTCCTCAAATATCGTGCCCGCTAGATTCCAAAATTTCTTTTCGCTTCTGCTCCCAATATTGCTATACTATCTTATCGGTACCACTTCGCAGGGATTGATTTCCAGCGCTTTTTCGTCCTCGAACTGCACCCAGCCACGAACTCGTCGTTGGGCTTTCCCACCGCGACCAGTGATTTTTTTTCGCATAGTCCTCAATGCCCGCCGCCTGTACTGATGTTGATTCCGCCATTGTCTTCACCTCATTTTTTTCTCTCTTCTATAGAATTTTCGCAAATATGCATTTATGCATGAGTAATGTAGAGGGAATTTGTACAATAAAACTTTAATAGCGCGAAAGATGTTCTGAGCGTTTTTTTTGTGTAGAGAAAAGACCTATTTTGTGGTATACTTTCAGTATGACCGAGACTAGAAATTTACCGATTGGCATACAGACATTTGAAGATATCCGCGAAAGGCATTGTGTTTATGCCGATAAAACCCAGTTCATTGAAAAACTTATTTCTGTTGGAAAGCCCTACTTTTTGAGCCGACCGCGCCGTTTCGGTAAGTCGCTCTTTCTTTCCACGCTCAAATCTTTTTTTGAGGGGCGAAAGGATTTGTTCGAGGGACTTGCCGCATCAAAATCTGAAAGTGAATGGAAGAAGTATCCTATCTTTTACTTTGATTTTAATGTGGGCGATTTTTCTGACGAGAATAATTTCCGCTCGTCAATTGACAGAAAGCTTGCCTCTTATGAAGCCATTTACGGTTACAATGGCGCAGAAACGCTTGCCGACCGTTTCAGCGATTTGTTGAAGCAAGCCCACGAGCAAACAGGCTTGCAGGCGGTTGTTCTGGTGGACGAATACGACAAGCCGCTCCTGAACGCAATGAGCGACGGGGCTCTTGTTGACCGCTTCCGCACAATCCTCAAATCATTCTACGGCGTTATAAAAGGCGAGGACGCGCATATCCGCTTTGCCTTTATCACGGGCGTGACACGGTTCGACAAAGTGAGCATTTTCTCCGACCTGAACAATCTGAACGATATTTCGCTGGATGAAAAATTCACTTCAGTTTGCGGAATCACACAAGAAGAGCTGGAAGAAGTGTTCAAGCCTGAAATACAGAATATGAGCGAAAAGCAGGAACTTTCGGAAGAGGCATGCCTTGCGCAGCTCAAAAAGAATTACGACGGCTACCATTTTTCAAGTGATACAAAAACCGACATCTATAATCCGTTCAGCTTACTCAATGCCTTTTACAACAAGTCTTTCGGCAGCTACTGGTTTTCATCGGGAACTCCGACATTCCTCACAAAGATGATGAGAAACAGCAATTTCAATTATGCCTCTCTTGAAAACGACATCGATGTAAGCAGACGAACTCTTGAAAACTACCGCCTTACCGTCACTGACCCCCTCCCGATGCTCTACCAGACGGGCTACATCACGATAAAATCCTACGACAAGGAATTCAACAGTTTTACGCTCGGCTTGCCGAACGAAGAAGTTAAATACGGATTGTATGAGAACCTTGTTCCGCTATATGCGGGCTACGAGGGCAAGACGAGCAATATTGAGGTGCTGAACTTCATCAAGGAACTCCGCGTGGGTAAGGTCGATGCGTTTATGGAGCGTATTAACAGCATCTTTGCCGCCGCTCCAAAAAAGACGAACCAAAAGCGATATGAGCTTGACTGTCAGGCATTCGTGTGGCTCATCTTCAAGCTGATGGGAGAGTTTGTGCTGTGCGAGGTGCAGAACGGCAAGGGCAGGAGCGATGCGGTCGTGTGGGAAAAGGATGCGATTTACATCTTCGAGTTCAAGATGGACAAGAGCGCGGCGGAGGCAATGGAGCAAATCAATAGCAAGGATTACCCGATTGCCTACAAGGGCGACGGTCGCAGAATCGTCAAAATCGGCGTGAATTATTCAAGCGAGCAGCAACAACTCAGCGACTGGATTATTGAGTAGCGCAAAAGGAAGCGGAGAAATCTTTTCGGCTGGAAGCCCGATATGCAACCCCACCTGCTAGCTCACATTCAGCGCAATACTTTCACCTTGATTAGTCACCTAAAAAACTATATAGTAATAAATTATGGACTATGCAGTAAAAGTTGAAAATCTTTCTAAATCTTTTGGGCCGGTGTGGGCAAATAAGGCTATTACTCTTGATGTAAGAAAAGGGGAAATTCTTGCCTTGCTTGGGGAAAATGGTAGCGGAAAAAGTACCCTTGTCAATATGCTTTCTGGAATTTATGCTCCTGAATCGGGTTCAATTACCATAAACGGAAAAAGTGTTTCTTTTACGTGTCCCCAGGATGCTATAGCTGCGGGGGTAGGCATGGTTCATCAGCATTTCAAGCTGATTGATGTTATGAGCGCAAGTGAAAATATCACTTTGGGTGAAAGTGTAAAGTTAGCAGGATTTTTTATAAATAGAAAAAAAATAGAAAAAAAAATAGAGGCCTTAATAGAAAGTTACGGTTTTGTGCTTGACCTAAACAAAAAAATTTACGATATGTCTGTAAGCGAAAAGCAGACTGTTGAAATTGTAAAAATGCTTTACCAAGGGGCAAACATCCTTATTTTGGACGAACCTACAGCCGTTCTTACCCCTCAAGAAACAGAGCGGCTTTTTACTGTTCTTCGCCGTATGAAAGACAGCGGTTGCTCCATAATAATCATAACCCACAAGCTCAATGAAGTTCTTTCAATTTCTGACAGGGTAGCAATATTGCGTAAAGGGCACTATATTGCTACTGTAGAAACAAAGAAAAGCAGTGAAGGCGAACTTGCTTCTTTGATGATAGGAGAAAAAGTTGCCCTTGAAATTCCAAGAGTAAAAGCTGAAAAATCAAAGAACCCCCTCCTTCATGTAAAAAATCTTTCCTGCGCAAGTCCAAACGGGGTAAACCTTCTTGATGTAACTTTTGACTTATTTGGCGGAGAAATACTAGGCGTTGCAGGCATCGTCGGTTCAGGGCAAAAGGAGCTTTGCCAAATAATTACGGGGCTTCAAAAATCTACTGGTGGGTCTGTTCTTTTTGAAGGTCAGGAACTTTTAAAGCTAAATTCACTTCAGATAAAAAAACTAGGAATCAGGATGAATTTCGTTCCAGAAGACAGACTGGGAATGGGCTTAGCTGCCGGCATGGATATTGAAAACAACATAATGCTTCGCTCTTTTGATAGCAGTAAGTCAATCTTTCTTGACCGAAAAAGTGCACGGGAAAAGAGCTTAGATATTATTGAACGCTACAGGGTTCGTTCTCCCTCTGCCCATAGTGCTGTAAGGCAACTTTCTGGCGGCAACATACAAAAGGTCTTGCTAGGGCGAGAAATTGAAATGCACCCCAAACTTCTTATTGCAGCCTATCCTTTTAGAGGACTGGATGTCGGGGCCACAAACAATATAATCAGTTTGCTAAATGCAGAGAAACAAAAGGGGGTAGCAATCCTCCTTATTGCAGAAGATATAGATCAAATTTGTGCCTTGGCAGATCGAGTGATGGTCATGCACGCAGGAAAACTAATGGGTATTGTTCAGCCAGAAAGTACAAGCAAGGAAGAAATAGGTCTTATGATGATGGGAAAGGAAGAAGTAGAGGAAAAAGTATGAAAAGTAAGAAGAAAGTTATTATAATAAATGGAGATTCTTGGTGCAGAAACGTAACCGGCATTGAACGCTTAGCAATAGAAGTAACCAAAGCCTTGGATTCGATGGTTCAGCCAGGAGAAATGGAACTTGTTGTCCCAAAGAACGCAAAAAATCTGCCGGAGCTGAAAAATATAAAACTTGTTGTTTTGGACTATGAGGCAAAGTCAATTTATAAATGGACTCAGTTGGTTTTTCAAAAGTATGTGATAAAGCGACAGGGAATAAGCCTTGATTATACAAACACCTGCCCCTATTTTGTTCCGGGCATTGAATTTATACATGACATTTACTGCAAGCTTTACCCCAAAGATTTTACTTCTCGCCGTGATAAATTGGTACGTTTTTATTCTTGCCTGATGTATAAGTGCATTGCAAAGAGAGCAAAAAAAATAGCAACTGTTTCTGAATACACAAAAAAAACGATAGTTGACACCTACCATATTAATCCTGACAAAGTAAGTGTCGTTTATTCTGGGGTTACAGGCTACAATCAAATTCCTGTTGACAATTCAATTTTTGACCGCTTACCCCAGCTGAATGGCAAGGACTTCTATTTTACTTTGGGGAGCCTTTCGACCCGCAAGAATCTAAAATGGATAGCTGACCATGCAGAGCTTTACCCTGATGAACTTTTTGTTGTTTCAGGTAAAGCCCTGTTGAATGTTGTTCCCCCTGAACTTGAAAAAATGAAAAAACTTTCCAACATAATTATGGCGGGCTACTTAGAAGATTCTCAAGTTAAGGCGTTGCTTTCTAAGTGCAAGGCCTTTATACTTCCGTCTTATTTTGAAGGCTTTGGTCTGCCACCGCTTGAAGCTTTAAGTTGCGGGGCTAAGATAATCGTGTCTAACCGCACAAGCCTTCCTGAAATTTATGGCAACTGCGCTTACTATATTGATCCAGATAAAAGTGATGTTAATCTTGAAGAATTGTTAAAAGAGAAAGTTTCTGCTCCAGACGAAATACTAAAAAAGTATACACTTGAAAACACTGCAATCCGTCTTTTTAAGCTGATAAAAGAAGTGTGGGGTGAAAAATGATAGCTTCTCCCCCGTATTTATGCCATTCCAATCTGCTGGCCTATTTTTACTTGTACTTCTTTTCCTTCTGCAAGCTCTTTTTCTATTTCTGGTAAAAGATGAATTTTATCTTTTTGAAAAAGCATTACTATTGTAGAGCCGTGTAAGTCAAAGTATCCTTTTTCAGCCCCCCTTGCTATGCTTGTGTTTTCATCGTGATTTATTATTCCGCCAACAGAAAAAGCACCAACTTCTATTTGGGCTACTTTTCCAAAGTTTTCAGTTTCCATTAAAACCCAAGACCTGCGGTTCAGTTTGTAAACTTTATATGCCTGGCAAGCAACTGGCTGCACTGAATGAAGTTTCCCCTTAATAAAAGTATTTTTACCAATCTTACCGGAATCTATATAGCAATAGCGGTGGTAGTCTGTGGGACGCAAACGAAATACTAAGCAAGTGCCAGCAGAAAAAAGTGCCTCTGTTTGGGGATCCTCAAGCAGTTCGTTTACAGTGTAGTCGTGCCCCTTTACGAAAAAAGTAGAGCCTTCGTTTATAGGGTAAGAGCTTAGCATACTGTCTGCCGTGCTTATCAAATGCTTTGGGCTAGAATCAAAGGTAATCTCTTTTTTTCTAGTAAAGAAATCATTAAATGACTTGAATTTTACCCCTTCAAAACCATCCATTTGGATATTGTGCTTTTTAATAAAGGCTTTTACGTTAATCCGTGAAATAGGGGACCTTAAAAATAGACCTAAAAGTGCTGGTATGCGCAAGAAGAGAAAGGTATTTTGTAGGAAACGGCCGAATTTCGTTCCATATAAAAACTGAACGGAAGAGTCATTGCCCTTTGTTTCCATTAAAATGCCTCTTCTGATTTTGTTTTGATTTCTTCAATAGTTGCCTCGTTTTCAAAAACAATGGAAGGATCTGTGTCAGCAGAAGAAACGCAGTAGGCTTTTCCTAAGAGCAACATGGTAAGCTCTATAACCCCAATAAGAATAAGTACTGTCTTACCAATTAAGTGTGGTTTAAGCATTTTAAAAGGAGTGATAAAGGCTACTGCCATAATCACAAGCAATAATGCTGCGGCCTGAATTGGTGGACGGGAGTTACCTAAAAAATATGAGATTATAAAGACTGCCGGAAGAATGACTGCAACGCTGGTAACAGGCAAACCCCTGTATTCGTGGCGACTTTCTGTTGTCTTGTTCTGCCTTTCCATTTCGTCTACATTAAAATAGGATAGGCGGATAAGGGCGCTTAGCAGGTAAAGGGCACAGATGCAAATTACAATGCGGGCCTGCCAAGGATGGTCAATAGGGTATTGCTTGTCTCCAATAGCAAGTTTGTAAACGATAAGTGAGGGAAAGACCCCGTAACTAATTATATCAGCCATTGAATCAATTTGTATGCCGAAAAGCTTTTCTGAAGGAGTCCGGTTTTTTTTAGTGGAAGCAACCTTTCCGTCAAACATATCCATGACCCCTGCAATCATTAAGCAGAGTAGGGCAAGGATAAAACTTCTGTCGTTGTTGGAAAAAACAAAATGAATTCCTGCAAAAGAGAATAACATACCGACGTATGTAAGAACTACTGTATAATTATAAACTCCGAGCATAAAAACCCCTATTTACGTATAAGCCCAAAAATTAAGCTATAAGCCAAAATGGTCCAAGGCTTAGCTGTAAGAATTATAACGGCAAATTTCTTAAAAGAAATAGACGTTAATCCTGAAAAATAGCACAAAAAATCATCAGGAGCAAACGGAAAGCAGATTGCTATCCACAAAAATACAGGGTAACGGCGATGCTTTTTTGCCATCCATTTTGTACATTTACTATACTGCTTTTCTGAAAAGACAAAGGATAAAATTCTCATGCCATATCTTTTTGCCAAAAGAAAAGCCAACATAGAACCTGTGCAAATACCTATATAGTTACAGATGAAACCGCCTAGCCAACCAAACATTCCAGCTCCGGCTATGCAACCTATTGCACCAGGCACTATAGCATACAGGACTTTTAGGCACTGAAAGACAGTCAGCATAAGCGGGGCAAAAATTCCGTAGGAGGAAATATATTCATCTAAGGATTTTGCATCGTCAAAGTGACCTGCCTTATATTCATGGAAGAAGAAAAAAGAAACTCCGACAATCAGGAAAAAAAAGACAATCATACTTAAAATCTTTAATTTACTGGGACGATGTTTGGTATTTTGTTCTTCTGCAACTTCCTTAGCTACTTCTCTTTCTTCCATAATATTTTGTTATTCTATCTGAATACATATAAATTATCAAGTAGTAGCTAAAGCAACTTGCTTTTACTTTTTATATTGTGCTATATTTATTTTTAACATGATTAGAACTACTACCCGTAAAGCCTTAAATCAACGGCAAAAAGTACTTGTCCATATAGTTGCCGTTCTAGTGGCTATCGCATCTAGTATGATTATAATAGCTTGTATAGGCCTGAATCCCTTCTCCGTATACTCAAAGATTATAAGCGGGTCCTTGGGATCCGCCTATCGCTTTAGGGAAACTGTCAATAAGGCTATTCCCCTGACTATTCTTTCTTTAGGTACCTGCATGGCCTTTAAAATGCAGTTTTGGAATATAGGGGCAGAAGGGCAGTTTTATATGGGGGCTTTTGGGGCTACCCTTGCCGTTATGCTTTTCCCCACCTTGCCAAAACCCCTTATGCTTCTTTTTATGGCTCTTTTTGCCCTTTTAGCCGGAGGTTTGTGGGCTTTGCTACCAGCTGCCCTTAAAGCAAAGTGGTCTACAAGTGAAACTTTGGTAACGCTTATGCTGAATTACCTGGCCCAAAAGTGGGTGGGCTACTTGCAGTATGGTCCTTGGCGAGACCCCCAGGGAAACGGGTTCCCCCGCATTGCCCGCTTTGCAGAAAATGCAGTGTTGCCCAAAGTATTTGGCATCCATATCGGTTGGATTATAGCCATAGTGCTAACCCTCATGGTTTTTATCTTGATGACTAGGACAAAGTTTGGCTACGAGGTTTCTGTTATAGGGGAAAGCCGTGCAACTGCCCGTTATGCAGGTATAAATGTCAACAAAGTTATGATTTTTGCCGTTATCCTAAGCGGGGGACTTTGCGGTTTAGCCGGAATGATACAAGCATCTGCCATAGAAAATTCCCTTACTGATAATATGTCAAATGGTATGGGCTTTACCGCTGTAATTACTACTTGGCTTTCTCAGCTACATCCACTTGTCATGCTCCTTGTGTCCTTTATTTTTTCTATGTTGATTCAGGGGGGCTCTTTTCTTCAGACTTCAATGCAGATTCCCTCTGCTATGGCAAGCATTTTACAGGGAATAATCATTTTCTTTGTTTTGGGCAGTGACTTTTTTGTTCGCTACCGTTTTATTTTTATTAGAAAGAAAAAGGGGGAAAAGGCATGTCTTTAGTTCTTTCTTTGGGGCTTTTTTTACAGGTAGCGGTTCAAGCCGGAACCCATATACTCTATGGCATTTTAGGTGGAATCTTATTTGAAAGGGCAGGGCAGACAAATCTTGGAACAGAGGGAATGATGCTGATGGGGGCGGCTTTTGGCTACCTTGTAGGTTCCCTGACTGGCAGTCCCTTTTTGGCCTTTGTGTGCTCAGGTCTTGCGGGGTCCCTAGGGGCTTTGATTTATGCACTGATTACTGTAACTTTGCGGGGAAATCAGGTAGTTACGGGGCTTGTGCTGACGACATTTGGTACAGGGCTTGCTTCTTACATGAGCAAAAGTTTAAGCGCCCACATTTTAAGTGAATCTTTTACCCAAGCATTTGCCCACAAGGCTGTCCCCCTGCTTAGTAAGATTCCTGTTTTGGGCCCCATGTTCTTTGACCAAAGTTTGTACGTGTATTTGTCTGTTATATTTGCAGTCCTTCTTTTTGTCTACTATAAATATACCCGTCTCGGTTTAAACATCAGGGCTATTGGTGAAAATCCTGCGGCAGCTGATGCTTCAGGTATAGACGTTACTTTTTATAAATATGCCCACATCTTAGCTGGCGGTTTTTTGTGCGGACTTGGCGGTTCATACTTGTCACTTGCCTATGTTCCCCGCTGGCAGGAAAACATTACAGCTGGCTCCGGTTGGATAAGCATCGCCCTTGTTATTTTCTGTACCTGGAATCCGCTGAAGGCGATTTTTGCAGCTTTGGCTTTTGGCGCTTTAAAGGGACTGTCCTTTAAGTTTCAGGCATTTGCAATTCCTTCCCAGCTTTTAGACATGATACCCTACATTGCGACTATTGTTGTACTTGTTGTTATGGGCCTGCACTTTAAAAAAGAAAATCAGGGACCTGCTGCTTTGGGCAAGGCGTATTTTAGGGAAGAAAGGTAAGTTCTTTCAATGTCGAGCTGCCCCTAACTGTCACCTTAAAAAGCACTTTTTCCGCATAAAAAATATTTTTTTTAGAACTGTATCCATAAAATTACAGTGAATGTATTAATACATTCACTTTTTTAAAATAGGTGGATTTTTTGATTTCTATTGACTTAAAACGCTATCGGTAGTAGACTAAATCAATAAGTACGCTATATCTAGCGTACTTAGGGGAAAACTTTGGGGATAAGGTGTGGTAAACTTGTTCAAAACTTGTTGAAAAACCTGGTGGAAAAGTTCTCGCTTTTATATAATTTCAAACAGTATAATGAATAAAGGAGAATTTTAGTAGTTTATGAGAATTATCAAACGTAGCGGTTCAGAAGTTGCTTTTGACAGGGAAAAGATTGTTCATGCCATTGAAAAGGCCAATAATAGAACTGAAATAAATGAAAACGAGCGTTTGTCAGAAATTCAGATTAATTCAATAGCAGATGATATTGAAATTGAATGTCATAAAAGTGGACACGCCCTAAGTGTAGAAAATATTCAGGATTTAGTAGAAACCGGCATTATGCAAAATGGTGCCTACAAGGTAGCTAAACTTTATATTACATATCGCTATCTTCATAATCTGCAAAGAAATACAACAGATAAGCAAATTTTAAGCCTACTTGAAGAAAGCAATGAAGAAGTAAAGCAGGAAAACTCTAACAAAAACCCAACCGTTGTTTCTGTACAGCGTGATTACATGGCGGGAGAAGTCAGCAAAGACATAACCCGTCGTTTCCTTTTGGACGAAGATATTGTCGCTGCCCACGATCAGGGACTTATCCACTTTCATGACGCAGACTACTTTGCCCAGCACATGCACAACTGTGACCTTGTAAATCTTGAGGATATGTTGCAGAACGGCACTGTTATCAGTGGTACCAAAATAGACACCCCTCATTCTTTTTCCACAGCCTGCAATATTGCAACCCAGATTATAGCTCAGGTTGCATCTTGCCAATACGGTGGACAAAGCATTTCTCTTGCCCACTTAGCCCCCTTTGTTGAGGTGAGCCGTAAAAAGATTCAAAAAGACATTAGGGACACAATGGAAGAAACTGGTCTTAAAATAGACGAACAACAGTTTAACTATATGGTGGAGCGCCGTTTACGCAGCGAAATCACTAAAGGCGTGCAGACAATTCAGTATCAGGTTATAACTCTTATGACAACAAATGGTCAGGCTCCCTTTGTAACTGTCTTTATGTACTTAAACGAGGCCAAAAGCGAAAGGGAAAAGGCTGATCTTGCAATGATTATTGAAGAAGTCTTAAAACAGCGTTACAAGGGTGTAAAAAATGAAAAGGGGGCCTGGATAACTCCCGCCTTCCCCAAGCTG
>CAJOQA010000230.1 GCA_905236465.1 uncultured Treponema sp. | reverse complement strand
ATATATACTGATGGTGGCTGTCACGGAAACCCTGGTCCTGGTGGTTGGGGCTGTGTATTAATAGAAGAAACTGATAGCGGTGAAAAGAATATAAAAAAATTGAGCGGGGGAGAGGCAAATACAACAAATAACCGCATGGAACTTACCGCTGCAATAAAGGCTTTGCAGGCAGTATATGACGATTTGGCTAGCCGAGATGCGGAAATTTTTGTCTACTCTGACAGTCAATATGTAAAAAACGGCATAACTTCTTGGATAAAAAATTGGAAAAAGAATGGGTGGAAGACTGCTAGTAAAAAAAGTGTCTTAAATCAGGATTTATGGGTAAAGTTGGATTCCCTTTATAATTCCTTAAAAGTTGAATGGAAGTGGGTAAAGGGGCATGCAGGGGTTGAATATAATGAGCTTTGCGACAGTCTTTGCCAAGAAGAAATCTCAAAATTTATTAAAATTTAATGAAAATTTTGCAAAAATGTGTTATTCTAGATATTAGCACATGACTAGCAAAAAAATGGCTTCTTCTGAAAAAGGAAAGCTTGAAAACGAAAATAAATTTTTTTCTCGACAGGCACCTCTGATAACTGAAATGAACTACAAAATGTTCATGGATATGATGAACTTTGTGGTTTTAGTGGCTACTGCATTGTTGGCTATTTCATTTATTCCCCATATTGAGCGCTTTTTGCCACTTTTTAATACTTATTATAGGCTTGTATTCTTTATAGCTGACCTCTTTTGCTTTTTTCTTTTACTATTTTCCCTTGTTTTTAGGAAAATAGTTGAAAAATACCCCTTATTTTTCTGTTATCTGCTATTTTCTGCCTTGTACTCTTTTTCTATTGTAATGAATCTTGTCTCTCAACTTTCTGTTCCATATATTACCCTTATTGGTTTGCGCCTAGTTTTTTCTGTGATTATTATAGATAAGCAGTATAGGGTTTCTATATTTAACAATCTCTTCATTTTGCTGGCAGTTTTTGGATTTTCATACTTCTATAAGCCCTTGAATGTCTTTTTTATAGATATAATGGTAGCTTCTTTCTTTACTATTATGGCTATGGTAATAGGCAGCCTGTCTTTGAATAATCAAATCCGCTATTTGGAGATAAAGGACAATCAGCTAGATTCAGAGCTTGAGATTGAAAAGGCTAAGAACGAGGCAAAGACTGAATTCGTCGCGAATATCTCACATGAAATCCGCACCCCGATTAATTCTATTTTGGGACTTGATGAGATGCTCTTGCGTGAATGTGACGACCCTAAGGTCATAGAGTATGCGACTAACATAAAAAGCGCCAGCAATACCCTGCTCAAGATAATAACTGACGTTCTTGATTTTTCAAAAATGGAAAGTGGCAAGTTGCAGATTATCAATGCGGAGTATGAGCTTTCTTCTGTTATAACAGACCTTTTGAACATGACCGGCACAAAGGCTAAGGAAAAGAACCTTTCGCTTGAGATGAACATTGACCCGAAGATTCCCCACCTTCTCAATGGGGATGAAATTCGGGTAAAGCAGTGTATGCTTAACGTTTTGACAAACGCCGTGAAGTACACGGAAAAGGGGTCTGTCACTATGAACCTGACTTATGAGAAAGTCAGCGAAGATACCATAAGTTTGAATTTTAGCGTAAAAGACACCGGTATAGGAATCAGGGAAGAGGATATCCCCCGCCTGATGAATGCCTTTGAGCGTGTGGATGAAAGAAGGACCCGTACTATAGAAGGTTCAGGCTTAGGCCTTAACATTGTATCTTCTTTGCTACGGATGATGGGGTCAAAACTTGAGATTCAAAGTGAATACAATGTGGGCTCAATTTTTTCCTTTAAGATTTTGCAAAAGGTTGTCTGGTGGGATCCCATCGGTGACTATTCATCTAATTATGAGTCCTACTTGAACAGCATGACCGGCTACCAGGAAAGTTTCCACGCTCCGGATGCAAAGATTCTTATTGTGGACGACACCAAGATGAACCTAATCGTCACCCAAAAGCTTTTGCAGCAGACAGAAGTTCAGATTGATACAGCCTTAAGTGCTAAGGAAATGTTCGCTTTGGTCTGCCAGAAAAAGTACGACCTTATTTTGCTGGACCACAGAATGCCACAGATAGACGGTGTTGAGGCTTTCCATACTATGCAACTTTTGGAAAACAATCGTAACCTGCATACCCCCTGTATAGCCCTTACTGCGAATGTTGTTTCCGGTGCCAAAGATTTTTATGTAAAAGAAGGTTTTGCCGACTACATGCCCAAGCCTATAGACAGCGCTAAGTTGGAAAAGCTTTTGATTAATTACCTGCCAGAGGAGCTTGTTACAAGAACCTATGGTTCTTCCGCTGCCCCCATCGAGCAGACTAATAAAGACGAGGGTGAGCATGTACCAGAAAACCTTGAGGGTATAGACATGCAGGCAGCCCTGCAGAACTGTGGGGAAGAGGATGTTCTTCTTATTGCCCTAAGGGAATACTATGCGAATATTGAGACAAGGAGCAGTGATATAGAGAATTACCTTGAGCAGAAGGATTGGAAAAATTATACAGTTCAGGTTCATGCCCTTAAGTCTTCTTCCCGCTTGATTGGTGCCCTTGACTTGTCGCAAAAGGCTGCTTATCTTGAAAAGTGTGGGGATGACTTGAATGAAAGTGAAATTCTTGCCAAGACACCTGAGCTTTTGGAACTTTACAGGTCTTATCTTACAAAACTCGCCCCCATAAACGGTGAGATTGAAGAGCTTGAGCAGGTTAAGGAAAAACCAGCCCTTGATATGGCGGGCTACAATGAAGCGATGGTTGCCATAAAAGAGTATGCGATTTCTTTTGACTTTAATGCCGCGGATTCAATTATCGGTATGCTGGATAACTATGCTATTCCGGCAGAAAAAGAAGAGGATTTTAAAAAAATAAAACAATATATAAGAGCTGGCGATGCTGGTGCATTACAGAAAATTCTATAGAAAAAGAGGTGCATTATGGAAAAAAGGGTTTTATTTGTAAGTGAAGTTTTGGACAGTTTTCTTATAACCGCCCTTATAAAAGCTATAGAAGGCGCCGGTTATGAAGTTTTAACGACTCAGCCACATCCCAAGGAGATTGAAGATATTGAGGATCTTCCCAACATTTTCTTGGTTTACCTTGACAATGATGCTACCCGCTATAATACAACCTTGGAATTCTTTGCGGATAAACTTGCCGCAGATAACAACAACAGCCTCTACCTCTATCTTGTGGGCAATCCGGCTGAAATTGAGGCTGCCTACCGGTATGTGCCCCATGCCCTAGTGGCAGGCTCTTTTAAAAGACCTGTGAACACGACCGACCTTATCACTCAGATGGACTTGGTTTGTACTGGCTACAGCCTTGATGCTGATTCCCCTGAAAATGTAAAGACAGATGATGCCGCCAAACTTGATTCTGGTAAGAAAAGCCTCTTGCTCGTAGATGATGACTCTGCAATGTTACGGTCTATGCAGGGGCTACTTGCTAAAAACTATAACATTTATATTACAAACTCCGGAATGAACACCATTACCTTCTTGAAGGACCATTCTGTTGACTTGATTTTGCTTGACTACGAAATGCCGGTTCTTTCTGGTCTTGAAGTATTTCAGATTTTGAGGACGGAGCCTGCTACCGCAAATATTCCTGTTATATTTTTGACATCAAAAGATGACAAGGATATTGTTATGAAAGTTCTTTCTGTAAAACCGGTAAACTATTTGCTTAAGCCTATATCCCCTGGAATTCTTATTCAAACTGTGGATAATTTCTTCAAAGAGCAGGAATACAAGGAAAAGCACAAGGATCTAAAAAAGAAGAAGGAAGTGTTAGAGCTTTTAGAGCCTGTGGACTAAGCCACTTTAATGTGCTAAAATAGGCGCATGGTAATTTCTTCTATTGATTTAAAAGACGGTCACGTAGTTCAGCTGAAGAACGGAAAAGATCTTGTTCTTCAGCGGGACGATGGCGTTGCCCTTATTAATGATTTTAATAAATACGGTGAAGTAGCCGTTATAGATTTGGATGCTGCCCTTGGAAATGTTGACGAAAAGGGTAAGACAAAGAATACAGAACTTTTAAAGTCTCTTTTAAGAAAAGGGAATGTCCGCGTTGGAGGCGGAATCCGAACTGTAAAGAAGGCTAGGGAACTGATTTCTTTGGGGGCTGAAAAAGTTATAATTGGCTCTGCTGCTTGGAAATGCGATTTTAAAGCAGGCGAAAATTTTCTTAACACAGAATTCCTTGATGAACTTGTAGCCGCCATTGGAAAGGGGCGGATAATAATCTCTGTAGATTCAATCAACGGTAAGATTGCGGTAAAAGGTTGGACTGAAACGGCAAATATCTCCCTTATTGAGGGCGCGCAGGCTGCGGAAAAATACGCAAGCGAGCTTTTGTTCACTTGCGTAGAAAAAGAAGGCTGTATGCAGGGAACAGATATGGAAGCTGTAAAAGCCTTGAGGGCTGCCGTAAAATGCCGTGTAGTTGCTGCTGGCGGCGTTAATTCCCTGCAGGAAATATGCGCGCTTGAAAGGCTGGGCTGTGACGTGCAGCTTGGAATGGCCTTGTATACCGGTAAGGTAAAGCTTGCTGATGCCTTTATTGAATGTCTTGATTGGCAAAAAACTGAAGGTCTTATTCCTCTTATTGCACAAAATACTGACGGTCAGGTTCTTATGTTGGGTTATGCCAACAAAGAAGCCTTTTCAAAAACTTTCGATTCAGGAAAATTGACTTTCTTTAGCCGCACAAGAAAGGCCTTGTGGACCAAAGGCGAAACATCCGGTAATTTTCTTAAAGTACTAAAGCTTAGGGCTGACTGCGACAGAGATACTGTCCTTGCAACAGTTGAGCCTGTTGGCCCTACCTGCCACACCGGCAGCTGGTCCTGCTTTTCTAGCGATCCTGATGCAAAGAGTTCTATGGAACGTTTGTACGGCACTATAGCAGACCGCTTTGCAAACCCCAAACCTGGCAGCTACACCGCTACCTTAAATTCTAAGCGGGTTAGGGAAAAGGTTTTGGAAGAAGCAGAAGAGCTTACTGAAGCCGAAGACCGCAGGGAAGTTATATGGGAAGCCGCTGACCTCTTGTATTTTGTAAGTGTCCTCATGTTCCAGGAAAAAGTGACCTGGCAGGATGTTTATGATGAGTTAGACAGAAGGCATAAGGAAAAGTAAAAATGAATGTAGAATTTGATACGCTGAAGAAATTTATTGAGGATCACACTCATGATATGGTTGAGTTGGAGGCCTTGCTGACATCTATTCCTGCTCTTGCCCCTGAAAACGGAGGGGAGGGAGAAGACAAAAAGGCTTTGGCCCTTGAGCAGTGGCTTAAAAATCAGGGGATAACTGACATTGTTCATTACGACGCACCGGACAGCCGTGTTCCTTCTGGTAAAAGACCCAATATGGTTGCAACAATAGAAGGAAAGGATAAGGAAAACAATGTTTGGGTTTGTGCTCATCTGGATGTAGTTCCGGTTGGGGAAAAGTCTTTGTGGAAGACAGACCCTTGGAAACTGGAAGAAAAAGACGGAAAGATTTATGGCCGCGGTGTAGAGGATAACCAACAGGGGCTGGTAAGCGGAGTTTTAGCTGCCCTTGCTTTTGTAAAGTCCGGCATAACCCCCGAACGTACTATAAAACTTCTTTTTATGGCAGATGAAGAGGTTGGTTCTACATACGGAATGAACTTTTTGCTAAAAAATCATAAGGAGCTTTTTAAAAAGTCTGACTATATTCTTATTCCTGATGGGGGGGATCCTGTCGGAGAGACTATAGAAATTGCAGAAAAGAACATTTACTGGCCCCGTTTCCATACTATAGGAAAGCAGGCCCACGGCTCTCGGCCTGACTTGGGTTGCAACGCTAAGTTAGCTGCAGCGGATTTAGCCCTGAGGATAAATGACTTAGAGAACTTTTTTAACGGCCGTAATGAGCTTTTTGAGCCTGCAACTTCTACTTTTCAGCCTACAATGCAACTTCAAAATGTTGAGGGAGTCAATATGATTCCTGGAGATGATGTTTTTTGTTGCGACTGCCGCATAAATCCTGACTATACTCTTGATGAAGTTAGAAAAGAGGTAAAAAAACGGGTTACTGCTGTAGAAGAAAAATACGGGGTAAAAATAGAGATCTCTGAAGTTCAGGCAGAAGAAAGCAAGGCTACAGCAAAAGATGCCCCTGTTGTACAGGCTTTATCTAAGGCCCTGAAAGAAGTGCACGGCATAGAAGCCAGGACTGTAGGAATTGGTGGCGGAACTGTTGCAGCAGGCCTTCGTAACTTGGGCTTTGATGCGGTGGTTTGGTCTAGCCTTGACGAAAGTTGCCATCAGCCTAATGAATGGGCGGTAATAAAAAATATTGGAAGGGATGCCCTGACCATTGCTTATATTGCCTTAGGCTAGGACAGCTTCCATATAGGTCTTTTGCGGTAACAGTCCCATGTGCTCGTAGAAGATTTTGGCTGTAGGGTTGCATTCCCAAACATTTAGTGTAAGGTTATAGCAACCCTCTTTTTTTGCAAAGTCCTTTACATATTTGTAGAGGGAAGAGCCTATGTGGCAGCCCCTGACATTCTCATCTACGCATAGGTCATCTATGTACAGGGTCTTGTGACCTACCATATTGTTATTGTCTTCTGTTTCTTGAAAAATACAGAATGCGTATCCTGCTACGTGCCCGTCCTTGTCTATGCTGACAAAGATAGGGCGACTGTCATCCTGGTACAAGGCCTTTAGTTCCTGGGCCGTATATTTTGTTGCGGGGCCTTTAAAAATATCTGGCCGCCCCTTGTGGTGAACCATATCCACTTGAACTAGAAGTTTTAGAATATCTTCTGTGTCGCTTTCTTGTGCCCTACGGATTGTGTAGCCTTGCATAAAGTCTCCTATTCAGTGTATTTTTTTAGAATGATACAAGCGTTGTGTCCGCCAAAACCAAGGGATGCTGATGCCGCAACATTTACCTGACATTCTATGCCCCTATTTGCAGTGTAGTCTAAATCGCAGCCAGCTTCTATGTCCTGGTTTTTAAGGTTTATAGTTGGGGGAATAAAACTTTCGTTTATTGCCTTTAGGCAAAAGAATGCTTCTATTGCTCCTGCGGCCCCAATCAGGTGACCTGTCATACTTTTAGTTGAAGATATATGCAGGCTTTTTGCATAGTCACCAAACACACTTTTTATCATGTAGCTTTCGCCAACATCATTTGCCTTTGTAGAAGTTCCATGCGCATTATAATAGTCCACGTCCCTTGGCAAAAGACCTGCATCAGCAATTGCTTCTTTTACGGCAAGGGCGGCTCCGCTACCATCGCTTAATGGGGCTGTTATGTGATAGGCATCACAACTTGAACCGTAGCCTGCAAGTTCTGCATAGATTGTAGCCCCCCTTTTTTTTGCATGTTCAAGTTCTTCTAAAATAAAAACAACCGCTCCTTCCGATAAGACAAAACCTTCCCTGTCTTTATCAAAGGGGCGGCTTGCTTCTTGCGGCCTGTCATTGTAGTGGGAGGCTAGGGTAAAAAGATTTTCAAAGGAGGCGATAGAAAACTCTGTAATGGTGGCTTCGCTTCCGCCTGTAATGCAGACATCACACCTGCCGCTTCTTATTGTGTCTAAGGCCAGGCCTAGTGCATCAGTTCCTGAAGAGCAGGCCGTACTTATTGTCCAAGAAAAACCCTTTATATTGTAGTATATGCTTATGTTTGCCGCTGCTTCGTTAGGAATCATCTTGGGGGTTGTTAAGGGTGGAATGTGGTCAGGACCCGCTTTGGGGTCGAGAAGTTTTTTGAAGCCTTCGCTTGTGGCGTCAATGCCGCCAATGCAGCAGCCAAGAATGACACCGCATCTTTCACTTTGCAAACTTTCTTTGCTATAACCTGCCTGCTCAAGTGCCTGGCTTGTTGCGGCTAGGGCGAACTTTGAAAAACGGGCCATTTTTCTTGTTTCTTTTGTTGTAAGCCCGTAGTCTGTAACATCAAAGCCTTTGACTTCGCCTGCAATTTTTATATCAACCCTGCTGGGATCAAAAAGAGTTATCGGTCCTATGCCACTTTTCCCGTTTTTAACTGCCTGCCAGGCCTGATCCGCTGTATTGCCAACTGGGGAAATGACCCCCATCCCTGTAATAACAACTCTTCTTTTTTGTTCCATTAGCTTTTCCCTTAGCGGACTTTGAAGAAGATTCCCAAAATGGCAACTGTTATGAGTAGTTGCATAATCAAGAATTTTATTAGGACCTGGGTTGGCGACCAACCGTGATTTTTTCTCATGTGGTCGTGTAAGGGGAAACGGGTCTTTTCAAAAATTGAGATGTGTAAAAATCTTTTTAGGGCAACTTTTAAAAGTCCCATACCACCGTTTATAAAAATGATTGTAGAAGTAGCCAGGAAAAGGAAGGGGTTGCCGCTGACTAGAACGCAAATTCCCGTATAAAAGCCCAATGCCCTAGATCCGGCATCCCCCATAAGAACAGATGAAGGAAAAGCATTGTGCCACAAGTAGCCCATAAGGACACCCGCCAAACAGAATGTCATTACGGCCCAACAGGC
This sequence comes from uncultured Treponema sp., assembly GCA_905236465.1. Lineage (GTDB taxonomy): Bacteria > Spirochaetota > Spirochaetia > Treponematales > Treponemataceae > Treponema_D. The sequence continues at coordinate 2,173 of CAJOQA010000230.1, read as the reverse complement.
TCCATCTCGGATGTTAGGAACTAGAAGGTAGCTTGAAATGTCCACGTGCCCCAGTATCACATAAAAAATAGTACCCATTGTCAGTAGGGCCAGCAAAACCAAAGTTGAGCTTAAACCGTCAACACCGTCAGTGCAGTTTGTTGTGTTTACGCTCATCCAAAGGAGGACTGTACAAATTATTATGTAAAGCCATTCAGGAATATGGACAGTGTGGGTTATAAAGGGAAACCAAAAATAGATTTTAGAATCAGCTGAATTATTTTTTGCCCAAAAGGTAAGGAGTAGGGCTGCTGAAAGACACACGATTAGATCCAGTACAGCCTTTATGTATTCTCCCCAGCCCTTTTTGCTTCTGTCGTCAAGAAAGCCGGTCAACATCATAAGCCAGGTAAGAAGGAGAACCGCCATCTGAGTTGTATCCATGGGGGCAAAAATGAAAGAGAGCAGGACAAATATAGAAATGAAAATGACCCCGGAGCCTGTAGGCTTTCCTTTTGCAGCCTCTTTGCCCGGTGTAAATTCCCTGCCCCTGTCGCAAGGGAGAAATCTATAGAAATAAGGGAGAAATTTCTGAGTTACAAAAAAGCCTATGTAAAGGGCAAAAACAATTAATACTGCGTAAGACTGTAAAAGCCTTGCCGGCCCGAATGCCGACTGTAAAAGGCTACCAAGATAATAAATCATGGTGCTATTCTAGCAAAAAAATAAAGCAGTATCAAGATAAAAAGAAGGGCCTGCTTGTTTAGGATTTATTTAATAATATTTTAATAATAATCTTGATATATATCAAAAAATTTAAAAGAAAATTGTTGACTTATTGCAAATTAAGGCTTATGATTATATTATAAATTATGTATATCTATCAAGTAATATTGATTAGGAGGAAATTATGAAAAGACTTTTGGCTGCATCAGCAGGTCTTGCTGCTTTGGCTACCCTGATAGGATGCGCTTCTGGCGGTTCTTCTTCTAGCGGTTCTGCTGTAAAGGCTACAGAATTTGACTACAAGGGTGACTCTGCTGTTATTGGTTACTTTGATTTTGAAGGTGACATTGTTGATAATGAGGTTCCTGATACATCTGCCGCAGAACTGAGCGTTATGACAGCTGCTCTTGACGGTTCAAAAACTGTTGAAGGAATTTCTAAGGGAAAGGCTGGCGGAAAGGCTTTGAGTTTTGATGGAAAAGAAGAGTTCATTACTCTTGATTCAAATGAAACTTTGACTGGCGATGGTTTTACATTTGCTGCTTGGGTAAAGGCTTCTAAATGGACTACTTGGGCAAGATTGCTTGACTTAGGTGATACAAAGAATGACCTCTTTATTGCAGTTGACGGTCGTGCAGCTGGAACTTTGGTAATTCGTGAAGAAGGTTCACAGGCACAGGCAAACGCACCACTTCCAACTGTAAATGAGTGGGCACACGTTGCTGGTACTTTTGGAAACGGAAAACTTAAGATTTATGTTGACGGTGAACTTGGCGGAGAAGTTGCTTGTGGTGTAAAACCTGCTGCAATTAAGGCTTCTGCACAGGGAATGTATGTTGGTAAATCAAACTGGCCTGATCCTCTCTTTGAAGGTGCAATGGACAACATCTTGATTGCAAACCGTGCTCTTTCTGCTGGTGAAATTGCATATCTTTATCAGCTTGATGCTCCTGCAAAGAAAGAAGAAGTTGCTATTGACGCAGAGCCATTTGTAATTGATTCTAGCGTTGTTGGTTACTATACTTTTGACGAGGGTGTAACTGATAATGAAATTGTTGACAATTCCGGCAAAGAAACAAACCTCTATACTGGTACAATTGAAAAGTCTGAAGTTGTAGCAGGAAAGAATGGAAAGGCTTTGAAGTTCAACGGAGATGACGAATACATTACTCTTGAACAAGACCAGATTTCAGGTGATGCTATTACAATTTCAATGTGGATTAACCCAACACAGTGGAACGCTTGGTGCCGTGTATTTGACTTGGGAGATCAAAAGTCTGACTTGTGGCTTGGTATGGACGGAATTAGTGGAATGCTTCGCGTTGACTGTGTAGGTCCAGATGGAAATATTACACTTTTAGGAAATTTGCCAAAAATTGGTAAGTGGACACATGTTGCTGTAACTTTGGGTAAGGGAGAAGTTGCTCTTTATGTAAACGGTCGTCTTGCACAGAAGAACGGAAACTCT